>NZ_JBJGZO010000059.1:0-1938 GCF_054050575.1 Blastococcus sp. SYSU D00868 | reverse complement strand
GGGGTGGTGGGGGTGGTGGGGGCCGGCGGGGGGGCGGGGGCCGCGCCCGCCCCCCCGCGGGGGGGCGCGGGGGGCGCCCCCCCCCCCCCCCCCCCCCCCCCGGGCGGAGGAGCTTCGGGACGCCCTGCGGCGGGGCGTCGAACGGCGACGGGCCGCCCGTCCCCACCTCGAACTGGGTCATCATGTCGTGGTCCTCGTGGGTGTTGTTGTGGCAGTGCAGCATGTACCGGCCGATCCTGGGCGGCAGCGGCACGGGCTCGTCCGGGGCCGGCGGAGGCGCCGGCGGAGCGCCGAACTGCGTGAGCACGCGGATGGTCTCGTTCTCGCCCAGGTAGACGACGTCCTTGGGGCCGGCGGACTCGTGGGCGGCGGGCGGGCGGCCGTTGCGCGACAGCACCCGGAAGTCCACGAGGTGCAGGTGCACGGGGTGGAACCAGCCGCCCGAGCCGTTCTCGAACTCCCACAGCTCGACGTCCCCGAGCGCGGGATCGGCGATGACCCGCCGGAACTGCGACTGTTCCACGTCGGCCCACGTCAGGTCGTTGATCGTCCACTCGCTGCCGCCGCGCTCGAAGGCCAGCCGCCGGGTGCGGACGGCCTGCTCCGGGCGCAGCCCCATGAGGGCGTGCTCGGGGATGTCCAGCGTGTCGGGCACGGGCCCGTTGTTTCTGAGGTCCGTCGCCGTGGGGAGCACGTCGAAGGCCGCCACCCGGTCCGTGAAGTCGTAGTCGACGGAGTTCTCGACGCCGAGGTTGCGCAGCTCCACCCGGCGGCCGCGGAAGGGCGTGAAGTCGACGACGACGTCGTAGCGCTCGCCCATGCCCATCCGGATCTCGGCCGCGTCGACGGGGTCGTGCACCAGCCCGCCGTCGGTCCCGATCACGGTCAGCGGAGCGGACGGCGACAGCCGGAACCGGTACCCGCGGGCGATGGAGGCGTTGAGCAGCCGGAAGCGGTACCGGCGCGGCTCGACCGGGAAGGCGGGGAAGGGCACCCCGTTGACCAGCAGGACGTCGCCCATCGGCCCGGAGTCGCTGCGGTCGTCGTAGAGCAGCTGCCCCCGGCTGGTGAAGGCGACGTCGGTGACGATCAGCGGCACGTCGTAGTCGCCCTGCGGCAGGCCGAGGGCGTCCTCGAGGGGGTCGACCACGTGGTACTGGCCGGCCAGCCCCATGGCGACGTTCTCGGCCGTGTGGTGCACCGCGTGGTCGTGGTACCAGAGGGTCCGCGCCTCCTGCTGGTTGTCGTACAGGTAGTCCTTGTACTGCCCCGGCCGGGAGGTGTCGTTGGCGTACCCGTCGTACTGCGGCAGCGAGGGAGCACCGTGCAGGTGCACCGACGTCGTGGGCTCGTACCGGAACACCGGGTGCCGTACCGGCAGGTCGTTGGTGAACCGCACCCGGGCCCTCCGGCGCCGCTGCACGCGGATCGTGGGGCCGGGGAACATGCCCTGGTAGCCCCACATCGTCGTCGTGAAGCCGGGCACGAGCTGGGCGCCGAACTGGCGCATGGTGACGTCGTAGACGTCCCGTTCCTCCGCGGCGGTCGGCGCGGGGTCCACGCCCGTCCGCCCGAGCACCGGCGGCCGGACGAGCCGGGTCTGCCGGGCGAAGGGGCGCGGCAGCCGGTTCTCCGACAGCTCGGATGCGCGCTTGGCGTCGGCGGAGACGGCGAGGGGCAGGGCCAGGGCCGCGGCACCGAGGGCCCCGACCTTGAGGGCGTCGCGGCGGCTGAGGGTGGGGTCGTCCATGACGGGGATCCGTTCCGGGGAGGCTGCCGGGTGCCCCCAGCCTCAGGTGGCGGCGGGGCCGGGCACAGCCGCGGGGGGGGGGGGGGGGGGGGGGGGGGGGGGGGGGGGGGGGGGGGGGGGGGGGGGGGGGGGGGGCGGCGCGCCGCCGCCCGGGCCGCCAGCGACCGCGCCCGCGCCGCGCGGCTGCA
>NZ_JBJGZO010000058.1:0-3019 GCF_054050575.1 Blastococcus sp. SYSU D00868 | reverse complement strand
GCCCCCCCCCCCCCCGCCCCCGGCGCCCCGCCCGGGCCGTTCGCGTCCCCGGGACGGCAGTCGCTGCCGCCAGATGTGGTCCAGGTCACGGCGTCGTAACGATCTCCTGGGCGTCCACCCCGGAGTCCCCGACAGGTGGTGACACGCGTCACATCCGGCGGCAAGGTGCCCTCCGCGGTCCTGCGACCGTTCGACCTTCGTCCCGATGGGAGCTGTGGGGTATGCGCAGAAGAGGCTTGGCGGCGGTCGGCGCGGCGTGCGTCGTGGCGCTGGTGCTGTCGGCGTGCGGCAGCGACGACGAGGACTCGGGCGACGGGGGCGGCGGCGGGGGTGGCGGCGGGGGGACCATCGACGTCGGCATCCTGACCTCGCTGAGCGGCCCGAACGCCACGGCCGCGCAGGGGTCGATCCGCGGGGCGCAGGCGCGCTTCGACGCCTACGAGGAGGCCGGCGAGGGCTGCGCGGCCGACCTGGACTTCAGCATCGTCGAGGCCGACGACACGTCGAGCGCGCAGGGGGCGCTCGCCGGCGCGCAGAAGCTGATCCAGCAGGACCAGGTCTTCGCGATGATCAACGTGAGCGCGTTCTTCTACGGCGCCTCCCCGTTCCTCACCACGCAGGCGAGCACGGTGCCGGTCTTCGGCGGGGCCTGGGACGGCGCCCAGGAGTGGTCGGCCCCGGACAACAACCTGTTCAACAGCTCGCTGGTGCCGAACTACGAGAAGACCTTCACCACCGCCGGCGACTTCCTGCAGAGCCAGGGCGCGACCAAGGTCGCCGGCATCGCCTACGTCAGCCCGAGCTCGCAGGCCGGGCTGGAGCAGGCGATCAACTCCATCGAGGCCGCGGACCTGCAGGTCGGCTACACCAACAACAGCGTGCAGTTCGGCAGCACGGACGTCGGCCCGTTGGTGCTGGGGATCCTCGACTCGGGTGACGACGCGGTCTACACGACCATCAACTTCGACACCTCGCTGGCGCTGGTCGGCGGCCTCAAGCAGGCCGGCTGGAACGGCGTCTTCGTCGCCCCGACCGGCTACGGCGCCGACCTGCTCGGCTCCGAGCCCGCCGTCCAGGCCGGACAGGGCGTGATCTTCGCCAACGCCTTCACCCCGATCGAGGTCGGCACCGAGGCGACCGAGCAGCTCAAGACGGCGCTCGAGGCGGCGGGCAACGAGTTCGGCATCCCCGGCTTCTACGAGAGCCAGGGCTGGTTCGGCGCCGACCTGCTGCTCCACGGCCTCGAGGAGGCCGGCTGCGACGCCACCCAGGAGGAGCTCATCTCCACCCTGCAGGAGACCGACGACTGGGACGCCGGCGGCCTCTACCCGCAGCCGGTGCCGCAGAGCACGGTCGACTACGACCAGCAGTGCTCGTACTACGTCCAGCTGGAGGGCGACGGCTTCGTCGTCCTCAACGACGACGAGCCGTTCTGCGGTGAGGCGGTGAGCTGACCCGACCCGCTCGCGCGAGCCGACGGCCCGGCCGGTCCCCCGCGGACCGGCCGGGCCGTTCGCGTTCCTCTGCTGACAGTCTCTGCCACGAGATGTGGCCCAGGTCACGACGCCGTAACGATCTCCGCGGCCCTCCTCCCCGCTTCCGAGGCAGCTAGTGACACCCACCACACGGTGCGGCATGGTGCGCGTCGCGGTCCTGCGATCGTTCGACAACCTTCGTACCGATGGGAGCCCTGGGGTATGCGCAGAAGAGGTGTGGCAGCGGTCGGCATGGCGTGCGCCGTTGCCCTCGTGCTGTCGGCGTGCGGCAGCGACGACGAGGAGGGCGGCGGCGGCAGCGGTGGTGGTGGCGGCGGCGGGGGTGGCGGCGGCGGGACCATCGACGTCGGCATCCTGACCTCGCTGAGCGGGCCGGGTGCCACGGCGGCCCAGGGCTCGATCCGCGGGGCGCAGGCGCGCTTCGACGCCTACGAGGAGGCCGGCGAGGGCTGCGCGGCCGACGTGGACTTCGGCATCGTCGAGGCCGACGACACGTCCAGCGCGCAGGGCGCGCTGGCCGGCGCGCAGAAGCTGGTCCAGCAGGACGGCGTCTACGCGATGATCAACGTGAGCGCGTTCTTCTACGGCGCCTCGCCCTTCCTGACCACCCAGGGCAGCACGACGCCGGTGATCGGCGGGGCCTGGGACGGCGCCCAGGAGTGGTCGGCTCCCGACAACAACCTGTTCAACTCGAGCTTCGTGCCGGACTACGAGACGACCTTCAGCACCGCCGGGGAGTTCCTCAAGGAGCAGGGCGCGACCAAGGTCGCCGGCATCGCCTACGTCAGCCCGAGCTCGCAGGCCGGGCTGGAGAGCTCGCTGGCGTCGATCGACGCGGCCGGCCTCGAGCGGGGCTACGTCAACAACAGCGTGCAGTTCGGCAGCACCGACGTCGGCCCGCTGGTGCTCGGCATCCTGGAGTCCGGCGCGGACGCGGTCTACACGACGATCAACTTCGACACCTCGCTGGCACTGGTCGGCGGCCTCAAGCAGGCCGGCTGGGAGGGCGTCTTCGTCGCCCCGACCGGCTACGGCGCCGACCTGCTCGGCTCCGAGCCCGCCGTCCAGGCCGGGCAGGGCGTCATCTTCGCCAACGCCTTCACCCCGATCGAGGTCGGCGGCGAGGCCACGGAGCAGCTGTCGTCGGCACTGCAGGCGGCGGGCAACGAGTTCGGCATCCCCGGCTTCTACGAGAGCCAGGGCTGGTTCGGCGCCGACCTGCTGCTCTACGGCCTCGAGCAGGCCGGCTGCGACGCCACCCAGGAGGAGCTCATCTCCACGCTGCAGGAGACCGACGACTGGGACGCCGGCGGCCTCTACCCGCGGCCGGTGCCGCAGTCGACGATCGAGTACGACGAGCAGTGCTCGTACTACGTCCAGCTCGAGGGCGACGGCTTCACCCCGCTCAACGACGGCGAGCCGTTCTGCGGGACGCCGGTCGAGTGACCCGCCGCCCCGCCGGCCGGCGCGTACTGCGCACCGGCCGGCGGGGTGCACCCACCGGGCGGTCCGGCCGGTCCCGC
>NZ_JBJGZO010000057.1:0-5401 GCF_054050575.1 Blastococcus sp. SYSU D00868 | reverse complement strand
CGACCCACATCCACGTGTGTGGGGGTCGTTCGTTCAGAGCTGCACAGTGGACGCTTGTTCTTCACCGCGGTGTTCGTGGTGTGAAGTGGGTTGTGTGGTCAAGCCCTCGGCCTGTTAGTACCGGTCAGCTCCACACCTTGCGGTGCTTCCACTTCCGGCCTATCAACCCGCTGGTCTGGGCGGGGGCCTTACCCCATTGACTGGGTGAGAGACCTCATCTTGAAGCGAGCTTCCCGCTTAGATGCTTTCAGCGGTTATCCCTGCCGAACGTAGCCAACCAGCAGTGCACCTGGCGGTACAACTGGCACACCAGAGGTTCGTCCGTCCCGGTCCTCTCGTACTAGGGACAGCTCTTCTCAAGTCTCTTACGCGCACGGCGGATAGGGACCGAACTGTCTCACGACGTTCTAAACCCAGCTCGCGTACCGCTTTAATGGGCGAACAGCCCAACCCTTGGGACCTACTCCAGCCCCAGGATGCGACGAGCCGACATCGAGGTGCCAAACCATCCCGTCGATATGGACTCTTGGGGAAGATCAGCCTGTTATCCCCGGGGTACCTTTTATCCGTTGAGCGACACCGCTTCCACATGCCGGTGCCGGGTCACTAGTCCCAGCTTTCGCTCCTGCTCGACCCGTCGGTCTCGCAGTCAAGCTCCCTTGTGCACTTGCACTCGACACCTGATTGCCAACCAGGCTGAGGGAACCTTTGGGCGCCTCCGTTACATTTTGGGAGGCAACCGCCCCAGTTAAACTACCCACCTGACACTGTCCCTGATCCGGATCACGGACCGAGGTTAGACATCCAATTCGACCAGAGTGGTATTTCAACGGCGACTCCACGAGTGCTGGCGCACCCGCTTCACAGTCTCCCACCTATCCTACACAAGCCGAACCGAACACCAATATCAAGCTATAGTGAAGGTCCCGGGGTCTTTCCGTCCTGCCGCGCGTAACGAGCATCTTTACTCGTAGTGCAATTTCGCCGAGCCTGTGGTTGAGACAGCTGAGAAGTCGTTACGCCATTCGTGCAGGTCGGAACTTACCCGACAAGGAATTTCGCTACCTTAGGATGGTTATAGTTACCACCGCCGTTTACTGGCGCTTGAGTTCTGAGCTTCGCCTTGCGGCTAACCCGTCCCCTTAACGTTCCAGCACCGGGCAGGCGTCAGTCCGTATACATCGTCTTACGACTTCGCACGGACCTGTGTTTTTAGTAAACAGTCGCTTCTCACTGGTCTCTGCGACCACCCCCCGCTGCCACACGCGTGGTGCTTGACGGGAAGCGGTCCCCCTTCTCCCGAAGTTACGGGGGCATTTTGCCGAGTTCCTTAACCACAGTTCGCTCGATCGCCTCGGTATTCTCTACCTGACCACCTGAGTTGGTTTGGGGTACGGGCCGCTCGGAACTCGCTAGAGGCTTTTCTCGGCAGCATAGGATCATCCCATTCGCCTCATTCGGCTATGCGTCAGGCCTCACCCACATGTGGAACGGATTTGCCTGCTCCACGGGCCACACCCTTGCACCGGTACTACCACTCACCGGTAGGACTACCTTCCTGCGTCACCCCATCGCTTGCCTACTACCAGTCCAGGTCCCCAGCTAGCCCGGATCGGCCACAAGGGCCTCACCGGATTCGGTGGGTTAGTATCGCCGGGTTCAGCATGGGCGTTCCTTCGCGGGTACGGGAATATCAACCCGTTGTCCATCGACTACGCCTGTCGGCCTCGCCTTAGGTCCCGACTCACCCTGGGCGGATTAGCCTGGCCCAGGAACCCTTGGTCTTCCGGCGGAGGAGTTTCTCACTCCCCTCTCGCTACTCATGCCTGCATTCTCACTCGCGTGGCGTCCACGGCTGGATTCCTCCGCCGCTTCCACCGCCACACGACGCTCCCCTACCCACCCACACACCTGGCCGGCGCTCCGAAGAACGACGACGGGCTCCATGTGAGTGCCACGGCTTCGGCGGTGTGCTTGAGCCCCGCTACATTGTCGGCGCGGAACCACTTGACCAGTGAGCTATTACGCACTCTTTCAAGGGTGGCTGCTTCTAAGCCAACCTCCTGGTTGTCTCTGCGATCCCACATCCTTTTCCACTTAGCACACGCTTAGGGGCCTTAGCCGATGATCTGGGCTGTTTCCCTCTCGACTACGAACCTTATCGCCCGCAGTCTCACTGCCGCGCTCTCACTTACCGGCATTCGGAGTTTGGTTGACGTCAGTAACCTTGTGGGGCCCATCGGCCATCCAGTGCTCTACCTCCGGCAAGAAACACGCGACGCTGCACCTAAATGCATTTCGGGGAGAACCAGCTATCACCGAGTTTGATTGGCCTTTCACCCCTACCCACAGCTCATCCCCCAGGTTTTCAACCCTGGTGGGTTCGGTCCTCCACGCGGTCTTACCCGCGCTTCAACCTGGCCATGGGTAGATCACTCGGCTTCGGGTCTAGAGCACGCGACTGTGCCGCCCTGTTCGGACTCGCTTTCGCTACGGCTACCCCCCACGGGTTAACCTCGCCACGTACCACTAACTCGCAGGCTCATTCTTCAAAAGGCACGCAATCACCGGCCACCCGAAGGCGGCACGGCTCTCACGGCTTGTAGGCACACGGTTTCAGGTACTATTTCACTCCCCTCCCGGGGTACTTTTCACCTTTCCCTCACGGTACTTGTCCGCTATCGGTCACCAGGGAGTATTCAGGCTTAGCGGGTGGTCCCGCCAGATTCACACCGAATTTCACGGGCTCGGTGCTACTTGGGAAACACGCTCGGGAGGACGGCAGTTTTCGTGTACGGGGCTCTCACCCTCTACGGCGACCCGTTCCAGCAGGCCTTCCACTAACCATCCGTCTTTCTGACTCCCTGCGTGCGCGGCAGCACACGCTGAGCGGTCCCACGACCCCGTCTCCACAACGCCTGCCGGCTATCACATGGAAACGGTTTAGCCTCATCCGCTTTCGCTCGCCACTACTCACGGAATCACGGTTGTTTTCTCTTCCTGTGGGTACTGAGATGTTTCACTTCCCCACGTTCCCTCCACACGCCCTATGTGTTCAGGCGCGGGTCACACCACATGACTGGTGCGGGGTTCCCCCATTCGGACATCCTCGGATCAACGCTCGGTTGGCAGCTCCCCGAGGCTTATCGCAGCCTCCTACGTCCTTCATCGGCTCCTGGTGCCCAGGCATCCACCGTGTGCCCTTAACAACTTGGCCACACAAAACCTACAAACCACGAACCCCACCCGGCACCGACAGCCACCGGCCGCCTCCCGCCGAAGCAGAAGACCACCAGCACCCATCACCGGGACCCGGGATCCGCGAACTGTTGAAGATGCTCGCGTCCACTGTGCAGTTCTCAACGAACGACCAGCCACCCCCCACCCCGCCCCACCAGACCCCCACCCCCCACAGGGAGCGAAGCGGTATGAGACGCAGGAAGGCCCTGGCACGAAGGACACCCGACACCCCGCAGGGCGCCGGCCCGTTCCTTCAGGACCCAACAGCGTGCCTACGACCGGCTCCCGTCCAGATCCGCCGCGTTCCCCACCTCCTTCCGGAGGCCGTACTAGCAGCGGCCCGAACCGGGCCGGCCGAACTGGTCAGCGTTCCACCCTCGAGCACCATCCAGACACCCCGCGCGCCCTCCGGAAGTGGAGAACACGTCTTGGTCTGGCATGGCTCTGCACCGACACACGCTGTGCGCCGGTGAGTTGCTCCTTAGAAAGGAGGTGATCCAGCCGCACCTTCCGGTACGGCTACCTTGTTACGACTTCGTCCCAATCGCCGATCCCGCCTTCGACGGCTCCCTCCCACAAGGGGTTGGGCCACCGGCTTCGGGCGTTACCGACTTTCGTGACGTGACGGGCGGTGTGTACAAGGCCCGGGAACGTATTCACCGCAGCGTTGCTGATCTGCGATTACTAGCGACTCCAACTTCATGGGGTCGAGTTGCAGACCCCAATCCGAACTGAGACCGGCTTTTTGGGATTCGCTCCACCTCGCGGTATCGCAGCCCTTTGTACCGGCCATTGTAGCATGTTTGCAGCCCTAGACATAAGGGGCATGATGATTTGACGTCATCCCCACCTTCCTCCGAGTTGACCCCGGCAGTCTCCCATGAGTCCCCACCATCACGTGCTGGCAACATGGAACGAGGGTTGCGCTCGTTGCGGGACTTAACCCAACATCTCACGACACGAGCTGACGACAACCATGCACCACCTGTGCACGGCCCTTACGGACCCCCCATCTCTGGAGGATTTCCGTGCATGTCAAGCCTAGGTAAGGTTCTTCGCGTTGCATCGAATTAAGCAACATGCTCCGCCGCTTGTGCGGGCCCCCGTCAATTCCTTTGAGTTTTAGCCTTGCGGCCGTACTCCCCAGGCGGGGCGCTTAATGCGTTAGCTGCGGCACGGAGACCGTGGAATGGCCCCCACACCTAGCGCCCAACGTTTACGGCGTGGACTACCAGGGTATCTAATCCTGTTCGCTCCCCACGCTTTCGCTCCTCAGCGTCAGTTTCGGCCCAGAGACCCGCCTTCGCCACCGGTGTTCCTCCTGATATCTGCGCATTTCACCGCTACACCAGGAATTCCAGTCTCCCCTGCCGAACTCAAGTCCGCCCGTATCGACTGCAGGCCCGGAGTTGAGCTCCGGGTTTTCACAGCCGACGCGACGAACCGCCTACGAGCTCTTTACGCCCAATAATTCCGGACAACGCTTGCACCCTACGTATTACCGCGGCTGCTGGCACGTAGTTGGCCGGTGCTTCTTCTGCAGGTACCGTCACTTGCGCTTCGTCCCTGCTGAAAGAGGTTTACAACCCGAAGGCCGTCATCCCCCACGCGGCGTCGCTGCGTCAGGCTTTCGCCCATTGCGCAATATTCCCCACTGCTGCCTCCCGTAGGAGTCTGGGCCGTGTCTCAGTCCCAGTGTGGCCGGTCACCCTCTCAGGCCGGCTACCCGTCGTCGCCTTGGTAGGCCACTACCCCACCAACAAGCTGATAGGCCGCGGGCCCATCCCCAGCCGATAAATCTTTCCACCACCAGACCATGCGGTCAGCGGTCATATCCGGTATTAGCCCCAATTTCTTGGAGTTATCCCAGAGCCAGGGGCAGGTTGCCCACGTGTTACTCACCCGTTCGCCACTGATCCCCCCCGAAGGAGTTCACCGTTCGACTTGCATGTGTTAAGCACGCCGCCAGCGTTCGTCCTGAGCCAGGATCAAACTCTCCGTAGATGAATTTCAATCCATGGCCGAGAACCGCGAGCTGACACTCGCGATGTCAATCAACCAAAGGAATCCCAGCACCACGAACCCGAAGATCCGCAGCACCCGGGGTATTACTTGGCACTGACTTTCGGCACGCTGTTGAGTTCTCAAGGAACGGACGCGC
>NZ_JBJGZO010000056.1:0-5444 GCF_054050575.1 Blastococcus sp. SYSU D00868 | reverse complement strand
TCGCGATGTCAATCAACCAAAGGAATCCCAGCACCACGAACCCGAAGATCCGCAGCACCCGGGGTATTACTTGGCACTGACTTTCGGCACGCTGTTGAGTTCTCAAGGAACGGACGCGCGAAGAACCAGACCCTCTGCAGGGCCCTCGTCATCGGCGGGTTTCCCACTGTACGCCGTTCTCGGAGGCTCGCCACCCCGGGGGGTGTTCGCTCCCGGGCCCTCGCGGGCCCGTTTCGGCAACAGGGAGAACCATACACGGCCTCGCGGGGGTCTGCACGGAGGGGGGTCAGGGGCCCCCTCCGAGGGGCCCGAGGGACGCGACCTGCCTGGTCAGCGGCCCCTCAGAGTCCGAGGAACGACTCGATCCCCACGGTCAGGCCGGGCCGCCGGCCGACCTCGCGCACCGCGAGGAGCACCCCGGGCATGAAGGAGGCGCGGTCGTAGGAGTCGTGCCGCAGCGTCAGGGTCTCCCCCTCCGCACCCAGGAGCACCTCCTGGTGGGCCACCAGGCCCGTCAGCCGGACCGCGTGCACGGGGATCCCGTCCACCTCGGCACCCCGGGCGCCGGGCAGGGAGTCGGTCGTGGCGTCCGGCACCGGCGGCATCCCGGCCGCCCGGCGGGCCTCGGCCACCAGCCGCGCGGTCCGGACCGCCGTCCCCGAGGGGGCGTCGACCTTGTTCGGGTGGTGCAGCTCGACGATCTCCGTCGAGGGGAAGAACCGGGCCGCCTCCTGCGCGAACCGCATGAGCAGGATCGCGCCGATGCCGAAGTTGGGGGCGATCACGACCCCGAGGTCCGGCTTGGGCTGCAGCCAGGCCCGGACGGTGTCCAACCGCTCCTGGTCGAAGCCCGTCGTCCCGACCACGCAGTGGATGTCCTGGTCGATGCAGAACCGGATGTTGTCCATCACGACGTCGGGCCGGGTGAAGTCGACGACCACCTGGGCGCCGGCGTCGGCGACGTTGAACAGCCAGTCCCCCGCGTCGACCATGGCGACCAGCTCCATGTCGTCGGCGGCGTTGACCGCCTTGACCACCTCGGCGCCCATCCGGCCGCGCGCGCCCAGCACCCCCACGGACACGAGGGGCGACTCGCCCCCCTCGGTGCCGGGTGCCTGCGGGTCGGGGGTGGGTGTCGCGGTGGTCACCGGGCCAGGTTTCCCGTCGCCCGGGCGGGACGCAAGACGCCGTCCGCTCAGCGGGATGAGACGGCGCGGGTGGCGCCCTCCCAGGCCAGGAGCCCGAGCGCCGCCCCGAGGACGTCGGCGAGCCAGTCGGCGACCGAGCCGGAGCGCTCCAGCGGCGTGAGCGCCTGCACCACCTCGCTGGCCAGCGCGTAGGCGACCAGCAGCGCCGCCAGGGGCCGGGGCCGCACGCCGGCCCAGCGCCCCGCCACGGCCAGCGCGGCGAACAGAGCGAGGTGGATCAGCTTGTCCACCCCCGGGGGTGCGGAGGGGACGTCGTCGCCCGGGGTGAACAGCACCGCCAGGGAGACCAGCACGGTCACCGCGAGCACGCCCCGAGACAGCGCCCCGTGGACGGCGAGGACGGGTCGGTTCATCAGAGCCGGTCGAGGTCGGACTCGCGGTAGGGACCCACGACGGCCAGGCAGGTGGGCCGGGTGAGCAGGTCGGCGGCCACGGCCCGCACCTGCTCGGGGTCGACCGCGTCGATCCGGGCCAGGACCTCGCGGACGGGCACGTACTCGCCGTGCGCGAGCTCGCTCTTCCCGAGCCGGGTCATCCGCGAGCCGGTGTCCTCCAGGCCCAGCACGAGCCCGCCGCGCAGCATCCCGCGGCCGCGGGCGACCTCCTCGGCGGTGATCCCCTCGGCGGCGACCCGGGCGAGTTCCTCCCGCACCAGGCGCAGCACCTCGGGCACGCGCTTGGGCGAGCACCCGGCGTAGACGGAGAAGGAGCCGGTGCCGGCGTAGTGGGTCAGCGCCGACCCCACGCTGTAGACCAGGCCGCGCTTCTCCCGGATCTCCTGGAACAGTCGGGAGCTCATCCCGCCACCGACCGCGGTCTCCAGGACCGCGGCCGCGTGCCGGCGCTCGTCGTGCCGGCCGACGCCGAGGCCGCCGAGCAGCAGGTGGGTCTGCTCGGTGCGCCGGCGGATCAGCCCGGTCTGCCGGGCCGGCCGGTCGAGGACGGCGTCCTCCCCGGTCCGCAGCGGCGCCGGGTCGGCCCGGCCGGTGAGGCGCTCGCCGAAGGCCTTCTGGACCAGGTCGAGCACCTGCTCGTGGGTGACCCGTCCGGCCGCGGTGACCACCATCGAGGGGAGCGCGTAGCGGTCCCGGTACCAGCCGTCGACGTCCTCGCGGCTCAACGACTCGATCGACTCGACGGTGCCGAGCACCGACCGGCCCAGGGCCGTGCCGCCGAAGAGCGTCTCGGCGAAGAGGTCGTGCACGGCGTCGGCGGGCTCGTCGTCGCGCATGGCGATCTCCTCGAGCACGACCGTGCGCTCGCTCTCGAGGTCGTCGGCGGTGTTGAGGGCGTCGGTGACCAGGTCTCCGAGGATCCCCACGGCCAGCGGCAGGTCACTGGCGAGCACGTTCGCGTAGTAGCAGGTGTGCTCCTTGGCGGTGAAGGCGTTCATCTCACCGCCGACGGCGTCCATCGCCGTCGCGATCTCCAGCGCCGACCGGCTGCGCGTGCCCTTGAACAGCAGGTGCTCGAGGAAGTGCGAGGAACCGGCCAGGGCGTCGGTCTCGTCGCGCGAGCCGACCCCCACCCAGATGCCCACCGTGGCCGAGAGCACGCCCGGCATGGTCTCGGTGAGCACCCGCAGGCCGCTGGGCAGCCGGGTGCGCTCGACCCGCCCGCCGACCTCGTCGACGTCGAGCACCTCGGTGACACCGGCCGGGGCCGGGGCCGACGCGGCTGCGTCGGCCCCGGCCCCGGGGGTCGTGTCGTGGGTGGTGCTCACGCGTCCTGCGGCGCGGCCTCGGCAGGAGCGGCCTCCGCAGCGGGGGCGCCGTCCCCGTCCGCGGCCACCGGGACGAGGCTGATTTTGCCGCGGGCGTCGATGTCGCTGATCTCGACCTGCAGCTTGTCGCCGACGTTCACGACGTCCTCGACCTTGCCGATGCGCTTGCCGCCACCGAGCTTGCTGATGTGCACCAGCCCGTCCTTGCCCGGGAGCAGGGAGACGAAGGCCCCGAACGGCGTGGTCTTGACGACCGTGCCGAGGAACCGCTCGCCGACCTTGGGCATCTGCGGGTTGGCGATGGCGTTGATCCGGTCCACCGCCGCCTGGGCCGAGGGGCCGTCGGAGGCGCCGACGTAGATCGTGCCGTCGTCCTCGATGGTGATGTCCGCGCCGGTCTCGTCCTGGATCGCGTTGATCATCTGGCCCTTGGGCCCGATGACCGCGCCGATCTTGTCGACCGGGATGCGCACGGTGGTGACCCGCGGCGCGTACGGGCTCATCTCGTCGGGGCCGTCGATGGCCTCGTTCATCACGTCGAGGATGTGCAGCCGGGCGGCGCGGGCCTGGGTCAGCGCCTGGGCGAGCACGTCGGACGGGATGCCGTCGAGCTTGGTGTCCAGCTGCAGCGCGGTGACGAACTCGCGGGTGCCGGCGACCTTGAAGTCCATGTCACCGAACGCGTCCTCGGCGCCGAGGATGTCGGTCAGCGCGACGTACTGCGTCTTGCCGTCGACCTCGTCGGAGACCAGGCCCATCGCGATGCCGGCGACCGGCGCGCGCAGCGGCACACCGGCGTTGAGCAGCGCGAGCGTCGAGGCGCAGACCGAGCCCATGGACGTCGAGCCGTTGGACCCCAGGGCCTCGGACACCTGCCGGATCGCGTAGGGGAACTCCTCGCGGTCGGGCAGCACCGGCAGCAGCGCGCGCTCGGCGAGCGCGCCGTGGCCGATCTCGCGGCGCTTGGGCGAGCCCACGCGGCCGGTCTCGCCGGTGGAGTACGGCGGGAAGTTGTAGTTGTGCATGTAGCGCTTGCGCGTCTCGGGCGACAGCGTGTCCAGCTGCTGCTCCATCCGGAGCATGTTCAGCGTGGTGATGCCCAGGATCTGGGTCTCGCCGCGCTCGAACAGCGCCGAGCCGTGCACCCGCGGGACGACCTCGACCTCGGCCGACAGCGGCCGGATGTCGGTGACGCCGCGGCCGTCGATGCGGACCTTGTCGCGGAGGATCCGCTGCCGGACGACCTTCTTGGTGACGGCGCGGAAGGCGGCCGACAGCTCCTTCTCGCGGCCCTCGAACTGGCCGGCGAGGGAGGCGACGACCTCGTCCTTGAGCGCGTCGGTGGCGTCGTTGCGCTCGGTCTTGCCGGCGATCGACTGGGCCTCGGTCAGCCGGTCGAGGGCGGCGGACTCCACGGCCGCGTACACGTCGTCCTGGTACTCCAGGAAGCGCGGGAACTCGGCGACCGGCTTCGCGGCCTTCTCGGCCAGCGCGCTCTGCGCCTCGCACAGCACCTTGATGAACGGCTTGGCCGCCTCGAGGCCCTGCGCCACGACCTCCTCGGTCGGGGCGGTGGCGCCGCCGGCGACCAGCTCGATCGTCTTCTCGGTGGCCTCGGCCTCGACCATCATGATCGCGACGTCGCCGTCGGGCAGGAGCCGGCCGGCGACGACCATGTCGAAGACGGCCTCCTCCAGCTCCGCGTGGGTCGGGAAGGCGACCCACTGGCCGCGGATCAGCGCGACCCGGGTGCCGCCGACGGGGCCGGAGAACGGCAGGCCGGACAGCTGGGTGGACGCCGACGCGCCGTTGATGGCGAGCACGTCGTACAGGTGGGCCGGGTCCAGGGACATGACCGTGATGACGACCTGGACCTCGTTGCGCAGGCCCTTGGCGAAGGTCGGGCGCAGCGGGCGGTCGATGAGCCGGCAGGTGAGGATCGCGTCCTCGGACGGGCGGCCCTCGCGACGGAAGAACGAGCCGGGGATGCGCCCGGCGGCGTACATCCGCTCCTCGACGTCGACCGTCAGCGGGAAGAAGTCGAAGTGCTCCTTGGGCTGCTTGCTGGCCGTGGTGGCCGACAGGAGCATGGTGTCGCCCATCGTGACGACGACGGACCCGGCGGCCTGCTTGGCCAGCCGGCCGGTCTCGAAGGTGACGCTGCGGCTGCCGAAGCTGCCGTTGTCGATGACCGCGGTGGCGGTGGTGACCCCGTCCTCGGGGTCGAACTCGGCAGCGATGCTGCCGTTCTGGGTGGTGGGTGCGGACACGCTGTCCTCTTCCTACGTCGCATGCGGCGACGTCCTCTTGTGGCGCCCTGCGCCGACTGCGTCCGGGGCGACCGGTCTTCGAGAGAGACCCGCGGGTCTGCGTTCCCCCGGAGGGGGCACGGCATGCCCGGGGGCCACCACCGAGGACCGGACCGCTGCTCGACCGGATCGGCCGGAGGCCGGGGGGCCCGTGCGGCGGGTGCCGCACGGAAGAGGGGACCGTCCCGGTGGGACGGTCCCCTC
>NZ_JBJGZO010000055.1:0-5757 GCF_054050575.1 Blastococcus sp. SYSU D00868 | reverse complement strand
CCGGCCGGCGCCCGCCCCCCCGCCCCCGCCCGGCCCGCCCCCCCCGACGCCCCCCGCCCGCGGCCGCCCCCCCCCCCCCCCCCCCCCCCCCCCCCCCCCCCCCCCCCCCACTCCGGTCAGACCGGGAGGCGGTAGCCGCGCTTGACGACCGTCTCGACGACGCCGCGGCCGAGCGCCGCCCGCAGCCGGGTGACCGCCATCTCGACCGCGTGCTCGTCGCCGCCGCCGGGCAGGCAGCACACCAGCTCCGCCCGCGTCCGGACGACGCCGGGCCGGCGGGCCAGCGCCCGCAGCACCCCCATCGGCCCGGGCGCGAGCTCGACCAGCCGGCCGTCGACCACCGCCGCGGTGCCGCGCACCTGCAGCGTGGTGCCGCCCAGCCGCAGCACCGGGTCGCGCTCGGGCAGCCGCGCCACCACCTCGCGGGCCAGCGCGCCGAGGCGGGCCCGCTCCGGCTGCCACGTCGGGACGCCGGCGGCCTCCAGCGGCCCGGCGGTGACCGCGCCGACGGCGACGGCCATCACCCGGTCCCGCAGCGCCGCCACGAGCGCGTCGTGCTGCCCGAGCTCGCCGGCCACCTGCAGCAGGCTCGCCGCGGCGGGCGCGCTGGTGAAGGTGACGGCGTCCACCCCGCCGGCCACGACCGAGCCGACGAGCCGGCGCACCGGGGCGACGTCCTCCGGCAGCACCCAGCGGTAGACCGGCACGGTCAGCACGTCGGCGCCGGTGCGCCGCAGCCCGGCGACCAGGTCGGGCAGCGGGTCGCCGTGCAGCTGGACGGCGATCCGGCGGCCCTCGAGCGGGCCCTCGGCGCCGGACAGCAGGTGGTCGAGCACCTCCGCCGAGGACTCCGACGCCGGCGACCACGCGTCGACCAGCCCGGCGCCGCGGATCGCGCCGCGCGCCTTGGGCCCGCGGGCCAGCACCCGCGCCGTGCCGAGGTGGTCGACCAGCGGCAGGTCCCACGCCTCGGCGGCCTCCAGCCAGCCGCGGAAGCCGACGCCGGTGGTGGCCACGACGAGGTCGACCGGCGCGGCCAGCACCCGCCGGGTGGCGGCCACGAGCTCGGTGTCGTCGGCCAGCGGCACGATCCGGATCGCCGGGGCGTAGACCACCCGGGCGCCGCGGCGGTCCAGCAGCGCCCCGAGCTCCTCCTTGCGGCGCGCGGCGGTGACCGCGACGGTGTACCCGGCCAGCGGGAGGACGTCGTCCGGGCCCTGCTCGGTGTCGGTCACGCGGCGTCCCCCTGGTCCGGTGCTGGAGCCGGTCCATCGTGCGGCACCGGCGTTGCGGGGATGTGTCCGGACGCCGACGGCGGCGGTGGCGCCGGTCACCTGCCGACGCCCCGCGGTGTCACCGGACGGCGACGGTCCAGGTGGGCGCCGGGTCGTCGCTGCCCACCACCAGGCCGCGGCTGGCCAGCAGCCGCAGGTGGGCGTCGGTCTCGGTGACGGCGAACATCCGCATCGCGTTCGCGTACTGCTCCCACGGCCGCGACCAGGTCAGGTACCCGGCCAGCTCCCACGGCGTGCTGTGCGGGTGCGCGCGGATGGCGTCGAGCAGCTCCGTGAGCCGGTGCTCGTGGTGCCGGCTCAGCTCCGCCGCCCGCAGCCCCAGCCCCCGGAAGCGCCACTCGTGGGCCGGCAGCACCTCGACCGGCTCGTCGAACCCGGCGACCCTGGCCAGCGACGCGAGGTAGTCGCGCAGCGGGTCCGGGTCCGAGCCCTGGCCGGCGGAGATGTTGGGGCTGATCCGGGGCAGCACGTGGTCCCCGGCGAGGAAGAGCCCGGTGCGCTCCTCGGCGAAGCACAGGTGGCCCGGCGTGTGCCCCGGGGTGTGGACGGCGCGCAGCGACCAGCCGGGGAAGTCGGCCACCTCGCCGTCCTCCAGGAGCCGGTCGGGGACCGCCTGCCGGCGCAGGCCGGCCAGCCGTTCCGGCGTGGGCGCGTCGGAGGTCGCGGTCGCCTCGTCGGCGCCCAGGGCGACCATCGACGCGATCTGGGTGCGGATGAACGCCTCGACGTCGGCCTGCGACGAGCGGCGCACGATCGCGGCGTCGGCCGGGTGCATCCCGATCCACGCCCCCGAGGCCTCCCGGACCCGCGCGGACAGCCCGTGGTGGTCGCCGTGCATGTGGGTGACCAGCACCCCGCGCACGTCGCCGACGTCGCCGCCGATCGCCGTCAGCCCCGCCTGCAGCGCCGCCCAGGCGTCCTCGGAGTCCCAGCCGGTGTCGACCAGCCCCAGGCCGCCCCCGGCCAGGGCGAACACGTAGGAGGTCACGTACCGCAGCGGGTTGTCCGGCATCGGGACGGGGACCGACCACAGGTCCTCGCGCAGCTGCTCGACCGGCGGGGTGTCCCGGGCCAGCCACGCCTCGCGCTGCGCGGTCCCGGTGATCTCGACGTCGCTGTCCACGGCGGCACCATGCCAGCACCGGCGGCTGGGATGATGACGCCGTGCCCTCCACGGGAACCCCCGCCCGCGTCCGCGCCGTGCCCCGGCGGCTGCGGCTGATCTGCGTCCTGGCCGGGGCCGCGGTCGTCGTCGCGATGACCGTCGTCGGGCTGCTGCTGCCCAGCTCCTCCACCGGCGTGGTCCAGTTCGGCTGGGCCGACCAGGTCGCGATCATCGGCATCGGGATCTGCCTGGGGCTGGGGATCGTGCTCATCGCCCGGTCGCGGGTGGACGCCGACGCCGCCGGGATCCGGGTGCGCAACGTGTTCGTCCGGCACGAGCTGCCGTGGACCGCCGTCCGCGCCGTGCGGTTCGACCGGCACTCGTCCTGGGCGAGCCTGCTGCTGACCAACGGCGACGAGCTGTCGCTGCTGGCGGTGCAGGCGGCCGACAAGGAGCACGCCGTCCGCGCCGTCGAGGGGCTGCGCGCCCTGCTGGAGGAGGCGCGGGCGGCCGAGCCGCCGCCGCTGCCCCTGCTCTACGACGACTGAAGGAGGACCCCGTCCTCCTCGTCCCTCGCGAGCTCGGGACGAGCCTCTGGACGGGGCCGTCGCCGGGCGTGCCAGGAGGGGAATGTCCTGTCCCCCGAGGACGCTGTAGAGTGGGCGTGCCTCCCCGCTACACGAGGCGCGTGAACCACTCCAGCGGCCCCGCCCCGGGCCGCTGACCAAGAGGAGCCCGCTCCCACCTGGCGCCACCCCGGTGCCCAGGTCCCGGTTCGCAGGTGCCGGCCACCCGTGGTCGACGCCCGCGACGCGCACCACCGGCAACGGTGTGTGCGCCACCGGCCGGTGGGCCCCGTCGAGCAGTCGCTCGCGGGGCCTTCTGTCTGCCGGCGTCCGGTGGCCGCGAGCGAGCCCCTCCCCAGGCTGAAGCAGAGGAGAGGCCATCACCGAGCCCCGCATCAACGACCGTATCCGCGTCCCCGAGGTCCGCCTGGTCGGCCCCGAGGGGGAGCAGGTCGGCATCGTGTCGATCGGCGAGGCGCTGCGCCTGGCCCAGGACAGCGAACTCGACCTCGTCGAGGTCGCGCCCATGGCCCGGCCGCCCGTCGCCAAGCTCATGGACTACGGGAAGTTCAAGTACGAGTCCGCCCAGAAGGCCCGCGAGGCCCGGCGGAACCAGGCGCTCACCGTCATCAAGGAGATGCGGCTGCGCCTCAAGATCGACCCGCACGACTACGAGACCAAGAAGGGCCACGTCGAGCGCTTCCTCAAGGGCGGCGACAAGGTCAAGATCACCGTGATGTTCCGCGGCCGCGAGCAGTCGCGCCCGGAGATGGGGTACCGCCTGCTGCAGCGGCTGGCCGCCGACGTGTCCGAACTGGGCGTCGTCGAGTCCAACCCGAAGCAGGACGGTCGCAACATGGTCATGGTGATCGCCCCGCACCGGAACGCCCAGGCCCAGCAGGGCAAGGGGCGCCCGGCCAAGGGGGAGCAGGCTTCGGAGCAGGCGCCCAGCGCCTGACCGCCTCCGGCGCAGGACCGCACCACCGAGACCTCCGGGTGCGTGCGGCGGCCCCGTGCTGCCGCGCGCGCCCGCACGACGACGAACACAGACAGGCGAGGACATGCCCAAGCAGAAGACCCACAAGGGCACCGCGAAGCGCGTGCGCGTGACGGGGAGCGGCAAGCTCATGCGCGAGCAGGCCAACAACCAGCACAAGTTCGAGCACAAGTCGGGGCAGCGCAAGCGCCGGCTGGACGCCGACCAGGTCATCTCCCCGGCCGACACCAAGAACCTCAAGAAGCTGCTGGGCATCTGAGCCCCCGCCCGTAACGACAAGACAGGAGCTCTCACGTGGCACGCGTGAAGCGGGCGGTCAACGCCCAGAAGAAGCGCCGCACGACCCTCGAGGCGGCCAGCGGTTACCGGGGTCAGCGCTCGCGGCTGTACCGCAAGGCCAAGGAGCAGATCCTCCACTCGGCCACCTACAACTACCGCGACCGCAAGGTGCGCAAGGGTGACTTCCGCAAGCTGTGGATCACCCGCATCAACGCCGCGGCCCGCCAGAACGACATGACCTACAACCGGTTCATGCAGGGCCTCAAGCTCGCCGGCATCGAGCTCGACCGCCGCGTGCTGGCCGAGCTGGCGGTCAACGAGCCGGCCGCGTTCGCCGCGCTGGTCGAGGCCTCCCGGGCCGCGCTCGCCGCGAACCCCGAGGCGACCGGCTCCCAGGCCGCCTGACCCGCACCACTGACGACGCCGTCGGTGACCGGCCCCCCGGGGCCGGCGCCGGCGGCGTCGGCGCGTCTGCGGCACCCGTCCGGGCTGCCCGCGCGGTCCGGGCCGCGAGTGCGACGAACTCGTGGCCGTCGGGAGCCCATGGCCACGAGTTCGTCGCAGTCGACGCCGACCGCAGGGTCGCCGAGGAGGAGGAGCAGTGACCGAGCTGCTGACCGAGCGCTCCGCGCGCGTCGCGGCCGCCCGCAAGCTGACCCGCCGGGCCGGCCGGGACGCCGCCGGGCTCTTCCTCGCCGAGGGCCGGCAGGCGGTGTCGGAGGCCCTGGCCACCGCGCCCGGCGGCGTCCGCGAGGTGTTCGCCACCGAGGCCGGGGCCGCCGCCTCCCGCGACCTGCTCGCCGGCGCCGGCGTCCCGGTCCGGCTGGTCACCGAGAAGGCGGCCGTGGGGCTGTCGGAGACGGTGACGCCGCAGGGGCTGGTCGCGGTGTGCGCGCTGCGCGACGTCCCCGCCGCCCGGCTGGCCGAGGCGCCGCCGGCGCTGGCGGTCGCCCTGGCCGAGCTGGCCGACCCGGGCAACGCCGGGACCGTGCTGCGCACCGCCGACGCGTGCGGCGCCGGGGCCGTCGTCTTCGGCGCCGGGTCGGCCGACCCCTACGGCGGCAAGGCGGTCCGCGCCAGCGCGGGCAGCCTCTTCCACGTCGACGTCGTCCGCGGGGCGCCCCTGGCCGAGCTGCTGCCCGCCGTCCGCGGCGCCGGCGTGACCGTGCTCGCCGCCGACGGCGGGGGGGAGGCGTCCCTGGACGAGCTGGGCCCGCGGCTGGCCGGGCCGGTGCTGTGGCTGTTCGGCAACGAGGCCCGCGGCGTCCCGGCCGAGCTGGCCCGGCTCGCCGACGCGCGGGTGCGGATCCCGATGCGCGGGCGGGCCGAGAGCCTCAACCTGGCCGCGGCCGCCGCGATCTGCCTCTACGCCACCCAGCTGGCCCAGGGCTGAACGGAGGGGGGGGGGGGGGGGGGGGGGGGGGGGGGGGGGGGGGGGGGGGGGGCGGGGGGGGGGCGGGGGGGGTGGGGGGTGCGGGGGGGGGGCCCGCGGCGGGTGCCGCGCCGCCCCCCGGC
>NZ_JBJGZO010000054.1:0-12445 GCF_054050575.1 Blastococcus sp. SYSU D00868 | reverse complement strand
CCCCCCCCGCCCCCCCCCCCCCCCCCCCCCCCCCCCCCCCCCCCCCCCCCCCCCCCCCCCCCCCCCCCCCCCCCCCCCCCCCCCCCCCCCCCCCCCCCCCCCCCCCCCCCCCCCCCCCCACTCCGCATCAGACGCCGGCCATCGGGGCGCCGCGGCGCAGGTACACCGCCCAGGTGACCGCGACGCAGACGCCGTAGAAGGCGATGAACGCGAGGTAGGCGCCCTCGCCGTCGCCGGTGGCGAGGAACGACTGCCGGAACGCCAGGTTCACCAGCACCCCGCCGAAGGCGCCCACCGCGCCGGCGATGCCGATCAGCGCGCCGGACATCCGCAGCGCCCGCCGGTCGGCCGCGGCGCCGTCGCCGCCGGCGGCCACCGACAGCTGCGCCTGGCTGCGGAAGATCGCCGGGATCATCTTGTAGGTCGAGCCGTTGCCGATGCCGCTGAGCACGAACAGCAGGACGAACCCGACGACGAACAGCGGCAGCGACCCCGCCTGGCTGGCGGCCAGCACGACCGCGGCGCCGCCGGCCATCGCGACGAAGGTCCAGAAGGTGATCCGCGCGCCGCCGAACCGGTCGGCCAGCGAGCCGCCCAGCGGCCGGATCAGGCTGCCCAGCAGCGGGCCCAGCCAGGTCAGGTAGGCGGCCTGCAGCGGGGTGTCGAAGTCGGCGGCGAACTGGTTCTGCAGGACCTGGCCGAACGCGAACCCGAAGCCGATGAACGAGCCGAAGGTGCCGATGTACAGGAACGACATGACGTAGGTGTGCGGCTCGCGCAGCGCCTCGCGCATGGCCCGGGGCTGGTTGCGGGCGGTCGCCAGGTTGTCCATCAGCAGCGCCGCGCCGACCGCCGCGACGACGATCAGCGGGATGTAGACCCACAGGACAATCCGCGGGTGCGAGGCGCCCGCGGTGGCCAGCACCAGCAGGCCGACGAGCTGGATCACCGGGACGCCGAGGTTGCCGCCGCCGGCGTTCAGGCCCAGCGCCCAGCCCTTGAGCCGGTCGGGGTAGAAGGCGTTGATGTTGGCCATCGAGCTGGCGAAGTTCCCGCCGCCGACGCCGGCCAGGCAGCTGACGACCAGCAGCGTCGAGTAGTCGACGCCCGGCTCCAGCACGATCGCGGTGGCGATGGTCGGGACCAGCAGCAGCGCGGCCGACACGATGGTCCAGTTCCGCCCGCCGAACCTGGCGACGGCGAAGGTGTAGGGCAGCCGCACGAACGCGCCGAGCGCGGTCGGCAGCGTGGTGAGCAGGAACTTGCCGGCCGGGTCGATGCCGTACACCGGCTCGGGCAGGAACAGCACGAGCACCGACCACAGGCTCCAGATCGAGAAGCCGACGTGCTCGGAGAAGACCGAGAAGAACAGGTTGCGGCGGGCGACCCGCTTGCCGGTGGCCTCCCAGAACCGCGGGTCCTCCGGGCGCCAGTCCTCGATCCACCGCCCGCCCGGGAGCGGTGGCGACGCCGGCGGGGCGGCGGTCGCGGGAGCGGCGGTCGGGCGGGTGGGGGCAGCCATGGGGGAACGGTGACGGCGCCCGGTTCCCCGCCCGTTGCCGCGACGGAGAACGTGTGTTCCGTTTCCCTCACCGCCCGCGCGGGCCGCCGGTGAGGCCGGCGCCTGCCCCGCGGTGGTGAGGCCGCGGGCGCAGCCGGTGCGCGGGCGCCGCGCCGCCGGGATGATCACCGGCGTGAGGAACACCCTGGACGGCGCGGCGACCGACGGCACCGCCCCCGACGGCCGCTCGCTGGTGGAGACGGGCGAGCCGGTGGCCGGGTCGATGAGCCGCTCGGCGGCCACGCTGCTGTTCGAGCCCACCGCCACGCGGGTGACCCTCGACCCGCGGCTGGCCGCCTGCCTGCGCCGGGTGGCCGTCGACGGCGCGCTGCTGCCGGTGCCCCGCGAGCGGGTCCGGGCCGGGGCGGCGCTGGCGTTCGCCGTCGAGCTGACCGTCACCCGGACGTCGCAGGGCCGGCCGGTGCGCTCCGACGGGTTCCTCACCGCCGACGTCGGCGGCCGCGCGCCGGCCGACGAGCTCGCCGAGGCCGCCGTCCTGGCCGCCCGGCAGACGCCCGAGGAGTGGCGGGTCCGGCACCTGGGCTACCTGATCGGCGAGGCCGCCGTCTCCCCCGACCTCGACGCCGGCGTCGTCCACCGCGGGCTGCGGCTGGCCGGCGAGCTCACCGGCCGGCAGCTGGTCGTGCTCGCCGCCGTCGGCCGGCGCGACCGGACGCCGCTGCCGATGGCCCCGCTGCCGGTGGACCCGCGCGGCTGGACGGCGTGGGGCGCGCTGGAGGACGTCGCCGACCTGCAGCGCCGCGGGCTGCTCGACCCGCCCCCCGCGGTCCCCCGGCCCGGCGGCGCCGCGCTGCCCCGGCTGCGGATGGCCGACCTGCGGCTGACCCGCCGCGGGGTGCTCGTGCACCGGCTGCTCGCGCTCGACTTCGTCCGCGACGAGGCGGTCGCCGCCGTCCTGGCCGCGCTGGACCTCCCCCGCTCCTGATCCCGGCCGCGGGTCGTGACCTGATCGTGGAGAGGGACCCCCGTGCCCCCCACTGGTCGCCCGCTCGCAGCGGGCCCCTGCACGAGGGCCACCGTTACCGGAATGTGATGCCTCTGCTGTGGGGTCCCTGGACGTCCCGCCGCGTGTAGGGGGCAGGACCTGCGGGAGGGGGCTGCGTGCGCCGGGACGACGACCGGGACGACGAGCGGGCCTTCGCGGACTTCGTGTCCCGGGAGCAGCCGGCCCTGCTGCGCCTCGCCGTCCTGCTGACCGGCGACCGCGGGCACGCGGAGGACCTCGTGCAGACCGCGCTGGTGAGGACCTACCGGCACTGGCGGCGGATCTCGGCCGCCGGTCCCCCGACGGCGTACGTGCGGCGGGTGATGGCCACCAGCCACGTCAGCTGGCGGCGCCGGCTGTGGACCACCGAGCAGGTCGTGGAGACCCTGCCCGACCGCCCGGACCCCGCCGCCGCGCCCGCCGACCCCGACGAGGACCTCCGCGCCGCGCTCCGCGCCCTGCCCCCGCGCATGCGCACCGCGGTGGTCCTCCGCTACTACGCCGACCTGTCGGTGCAGCAGACCGCCGAGGCGATGGGCTGCTCGGCCAGCGCGGTCGACACGCAGACCAGCCGGGGCCTGGCCCGCCTGCGCGCCGCCCTCGTCCCACTCGTCCCGGCCGGCCGGCCCGAGGAGCGATCGTGAGCACCGAGACGAGCACCGAGACCGTGCTGCGCGAGCGGCTGGCCCGCATCGCCGAGCGCACCGCCCCGCCGGAGGACCCGGGCCTGGCCACGCGCGTGGCCGCGCGGTCGCGGGCCGGGCACCGGCAACGGGTCGGGCTGACCGCGCTGGCGGCGGCCGTCGCGGCCGTCGTCGTCGCCGTCCCGGTGGCGCTGTCCGGGCCGGCCGCCGAGCCGGCGCCCGGCCCGGCCTCCCCCGCGTCGACGGCCTCCGTGTTCGCCGGTCCCACCCGGGGCCCGCTGGCCGGGGACGCCGCGTTCGTCGAGGGCGTGCGGCAGCTGCCGTGGCAGCTGCCGGAGCAGGGGCTGACCGGCCCGGAGCCCGACGTGTCGACGCGCCGCGTGGTGTGGGCCGGTGACGTCCCCGGGAGGCGGTGGGCGCTCGTCGTCGGGGAGAACACCGCCCGGCCCGAGGGCGCGGCCGCCGACCCCGCGGTCCAGACGGACCTCGGCGCGCTGAGCGACGTGGCGATGGCCTGGTTCGCCGGGCCGCCGGGCGCCGGTCCGGCGCAGATGGAGCTGGCGACCGTCCCCCGCGGGGTCGACCCGGCGCAGCCCGTCGGCCTGGCCGACAACACCACCGGCGCGCTGGTCGTGGTCGCCCTGCGCGGCGACTCGATCGACGTCTCCCGCCGGCCCGAGGTCGGCGCGGACGCGGCGGTCACGCGGACGTGGGAGCCGGCCGACGTCTCCGAGGGCGTCGCCGTGGTGGCGCTGCCCGACGACGGCACGGCGCGACCGCCCGCGCTGCGCTTCCGGGTGACGCGGGAGGGCCGGGAGGTCGTGACCGGCAGCCCGGAGACGACGGTGACGTCCGGGCCGACGGCCGTGGCGACCGTGGAGTGGCTGCGCCCCGGGTCCTACGCGCTCATGGCCGATGCGATGGCCCACGGCCTGCTGGATCTCTTCGGCCTGCCGGGGGACGACGTCCGCTTCGTCCTGGCCTGGCTGGGCTTCGTCCCCGCACCCGGCGACCGGAGCGCGGACGTCACCGTGCTCACCGCCACGCTGCCCTCCGGCGCCGTCTACGTGCAGGCGAACCTCATGGTCAACCGACCGGACGGGAGCGGCGCCGGCGCCGCGTGCGGCACGGAGCTGCGGCCCGCCGGACCGCCGGTCGCCGAGCAGACGTTCGTCGTCCGCTGCGACGTCACCGACCTCGGCCCGGACCCCGAGGTGCTGCCGACCCTGGTGGTGGTCGCGCCCCCCGCGGCCACCGTCGCCCGGGCGCTGGACGCGGGCGGCGGGGAGCTCGGGTCCGTCGCCCTGGAGGCGGGGGTGGCCGTGGCGTCCTTCCCCGAGGGCACCGTCACGGTGCGGACGGAGACGGCCGACGGCGCGGTACTCGACGAGCGCGCGCCGATGGGCACGGTGGACTGGGGTGAGTGAGGCTCCCGGGCCGGTGCGCCGGCGGGACGGCGACGCGGCCGCCCGCCGCTATGGTCCGCGCCACATCCGACCGAGCCCGGAGGACCCGTGGACCTGCAGACCCTCGCCGACCGCATCGAGATCCGCGACGTGCTGACCCGCTACTGCCACGGCATCGACCGCGGCGACTGGGAGATGTACCGCAGCGTCTTCACCGACGACGCGGTCATCGACTACACCTCGGCCGGGGCGCCCTGCCTACCGCGCGACGAGATGGTGGCCCTGCTGTCGGGGACGTTCGCCACGTTCCCCTTCACCCACCACCACGTCACCAACGTCGAGGTGCACCTCGACGGCGACACCGCGCGGGTGCTCGCCGACTTCTACAACCCGATGCAGGTGCCGGGCGTCGAGGGGCGCAGCACCTGCGGCGGCTACTACCACCACGAGATGGTCCGGACGCCCGACGGCTGGCGCTCCCGGAAGCTGGTCGAGGAGAACGTCTGGTTCGTCAACCCGCCGGCCGCGGTGCCCGAGCACGTCGTCGTCCCCGCGTCGTGAGGTCCCGGGTCCCGCCCCATCGGGGGCGGCACCCGGGCGCGGTCAGGCGGACGTGGCCTGCACGACCTCGGAGATCTTCGGCGCGGGGCCACGGACGACGACCATCCCCAGTGGGCTGCCCGGCACGCTGTCACCTCGCAGCGCTGCCGTCGGCCCGGGAGCCGACAGCAGCGCTGCGAGGTGACGGCGAGGACGGCCGACGCACGGGCCGGGGCCTCACACGTCGACGACCACCATCCCGTCGACCTCGCGCACCGGGTACGTGCGCACGGCCAGAGCGCCGCTGGTCGCGGCGCCGTCCACCCACCGGTAGGCGTACAGGTGCAGCGGGCAGACGAGCACGTCGGGGTCGGTCTGCCCGTCGGCGAGCGGCCCGCCGGCGTGCGGGCACGCCGCCTGGGTCGCGTGCAGGGATCCGTCGCGCAGCCGGAAGACGGCGACCTGGGTGCCGCCGGCGACGAAGGCCCGCCCCTCCCCCGGCGGCACGTCCTCGACCCGGCCGACGGTGTGCGCGCGGACGCCGGAGGCAGCGGCCAGGCGTTCGGTGGTGAGGCTCATCGGACGGGCACCTCCGGCAGGTCGACGAGGGGCAGGGACGTGCGGAACTGACCGGGCGTGGCGGGCTCGGCCAGGTCCTGGCCCCACGGGTCGCGGTAGGCGTCGACCGAGCGCTGCATGGCCGCGTCGAGGTCGGCGCAGATGCCCTCGCTGTCCTCGAGCAGCACCTGCTTGATCCGCTCCAGGCCGATCCGCGGCACGAAGTCGTAGGTGCGCTCCAGCCAGTTCGCGTTCTCCCGGTAGTACTGCATGAACCGCCCGGCCAGCTCGATCACCGCCTCCGGGGAGTCGACGGTGGCCAGCAGGTCGCCCTTGCGCACGGTGGCACCGGCGGCGCCGCCGACGTGGACCTCCCAGCGGCCGTTGCCGACCGCGACCACCCCGACGTCCTTGACGTAGGCCTCGGCGCAGTTGCGCGGGCAGCCCACCACGGCGAGCTTCATCTTGGCCGGGCTCTCGATGCCCTGGAAACGGCTCTCCAGGTCGATGCCGAGCTGGGTGGAGTCGCCCAGGCCGAAGCGGCAGAAGTCGCTGCCCACGCAGGTCTTCACGGTGCGGAAGCTCTTGCCGTAGGCGTACCCCGAGGGCATGCCGAGGTCGGCCCACATGGCCGGCAGGTCCTCCTTGCGCACGCCGAGCAGGTCGATGCGCTGGCCGCCGGTCACCTTGACCATCGGCACCTCGTACTTCTCGGCGACGTCGGCGATGCGCCGCAGCTGCGCCGGCGTGGTCACCCCGCCCTTCATCTGCGGGACGACGGAGAAGGTGCCGTCGCGCTGGATGTTGGCGTGCACGCGGTCGTTGATGAACTCGCCGTCCTTCTCCGGGACGAAGTCCACGCCCCAGACCGTCTTGAGCAGCGAGGTGAGGCCCATCTTCGACTTGGCGTCCTCCTTGCCGCCGGGCGCGAGCGCGGCGAAGACGGCGGAGACCGACCGCAGGTCCCGCTCGCGGATGGCCGCCATCAGCTCCGGCTTGGCCAGCGGGATGCCCGGCACGTACCAGGAGGCCGCGGGGTCCTCGGCGACGTCGCCGTCGGCGGCCCACTCCACGATCTGCTTCACCAGCGACGTGCACGAGCCGCAGCCCTTGCCGGCGCGGGTGCGGTCCATGACGGCGCCGACGCTGCCGCAGCCGTCGGCGACCGCGCCGCAGATCGCGCCCTTGGTGACGCCGTTGCAGTTGCACACCTGGCTGTCGGCGGGCATCTCGGCGACTGCGGCCTCCCCATGGACCGACCCAGAGCCGTCGGAGAGGTCGACCAGCAGCCGGATCCGCTCCTCCGGCAGCGGGGAGCCGCGGTCGAAGGCCTGGGTGAGGAAGGCGACCTTGCGGGTGTCGCCGAGCAGCGTCGCGCCGACCAGCCTGTCGTCGCGGATGACGACCGACAGGTGCACGCCCCGCTTCGGCTCGCTGATCACGAGGAACTCGTCGTCGTCCCGCTCGGGGGTGTTGACCCCCATCGTGGCGACGTCGACGCCGGCGACCTTGAGCTTGGTGGCGGTGCGGCTGCCGGTGTACTCGGCGGCCGGGTCGCTGCCGGTGAGCACGTCGGCGAGCACCTTCGCGTGCTCCCAGGCGGGGGCGACCAGCCCGTAGACCGAGCCGCGGTGCTGCGCGCACTCGCCGATCGCGTAGACGTCGGGGTCGTCGGTGCGCAGCTGGTCGTCGACGACGACCGCCCGCTCGACCTCCAGCCCCGAGCGGACGGCGACGTCGGTGTGCGGCCGCACCCCGGCGGCGACGACGAGCAGGTCGCAGTCGATCCGCCGGCCGTCCTTGAGCACCACCCCGGTCACGGAGTCCTCGCCGAGCACCTCGGTGGCCAGGACGTCGAGGTGCACGGTGATGCCGAGCGACTCGACGCTGCGCTTCAGGATGGCGCCGGCCTCGGCGTCGAGCTGGGCGTTCATCAGCCACGGCATCGCGTGCACGAGCTCGACCTGCAGCCCGTGGCCCTGCAGCGCCCGGGCGGCCTCCAGGCCGAGCAGCCCGCCGCCCAGGACGACGGCCCGCCGGCAGCGGCCGGTGGCCTCGAGCATCGCGCGGGTCTCGTCGATGGTGCGGAAGCCGTACACGCCGGGCAGCAGCTCCCCGTCGGCGGTCCGGACGCCGTCCATCGGCGGGATCCACGAGTAGCTGCCGGTCGCCAGCACCAGGTGGTCGTAGGGCGTGACGCTGCCGTCGGAGCCGTACACCACCTTGGCCGCGGTGTCGGCCCGCTGCACCCGGACGCCGGCGCGCAGCTCGACGCCGTTGTCGGCGTACCAGTCGTGGCTGTTGAGGACGATCTCGTCCTCCGACGACTCCCCGGCCAGCACCGGGCTGAGCATGATCCGGTTGTAGTTGCCGTGCGGCTCGTCGCCGAACACGGTGATCCGGAACTGCTCGCCGCCGCCGCGCTCGAGCACCTCCTCCACGAGGCGGGCGCCGGCCATGCCGTTGCCCACCACGACCAGCCGCGGGCGGGGGTCGAGGTCGTCGTCCCCCAGCGGGAGCGAGGTCATGCCCTCCGGGCGTCCGCCCAGGACGGTCGTCATCAGACCTCCACCAGCCCCAGGTCGACGACGAGCTCGCCGGTGACGCCCTCGGGCGCGGCGGCGTGCAGCTCGACGACGGTGCCGCCGGGCAGGTCCTCGACCACCCGCAGCGGCACGTGCACATCCCCCTTCGCGCCGATCGGGAACCAGCGCATCGGCTCGCCGTCGCGCAGCAGCAGGACGTAGACCAGCTCGCCGGTGGAGTTGCCGCCGCGGAAGTACAGCGCCTGGGCGGTCGCGCCGGCGGGCACGGTGTAGCGCAGGGCGGCGTCGACCGGGCCGGGCTTGGCCAGCCCCTCGCCGGTGACCGGGTAGACGCCTTGCAGGAAGCGGGGGGTGCTCTTCACGCGGGTGCTCCTCCGTGGTGCGGAACGGGCCGGGGGGCGGGGTGCGGGGACGGCGGTCGGGGCGTGCGGGCGGGGCTGCGGCTGGGTGCCGGCCCCGGGCGGCGCGATCTGCTCGGTGGGCCCGCCGACGCGGGTCACGGCGACGGCGCAGACCTTGAAGGCGGGCATCCGGCTGGTCGGGTCGAGGGCGGGGTCGGTGAGCGCGTTGGCGCTGGAGCCGCCGCCCCAGTGGAAGGGCGCGAAGACGACGTCGGGCCGGATCGCGTCGGTGACCTGGGCGTGGAAGCGGGCGCGGCCGCGGCGGGTGGCCAGCTCCACGACGTCGTCCTGCGCGATGCCCAGCCGGCGGGCCAGGTCGGGGTGCAGCTCGGCGCGGGGCGTGGGCGCGACCACCGACAGGCTGCGCGAGCGGCGGGTCTGCGTGCCGGACTGGTACTGGGCGAGCACCCGGCCGGTGGTGAGCACGTAGGGGTACTCGGCGTCGGGGCGCTCGTGCGCCTCGACGTGCTCCACGCGCAGGAAGCGGGCCCGGCCGTCGGGGGTGGCGAACCGCTCGGCGAACAGCCGCGGCGTCCCCGGGTGCGTCTCGTCCGGGCAGGGCCAGAAGACGCCGTCCTCGGCGTCGATCCGGTCGTAGCTGATCCCGGAGTAGTCCGCCGCTCCCCCGGCGCTGGCGCGGCGCAGCTCGGCGAAGACCGTCTCGGGGTCGCCGGAGAACAGGTGCCCGGCGCCCAGCCGGCCGGCGAGCGTGGCCAGCAGCTGCAGGTCGTCGGGGACGCCGGCCGGCGGGTCCAGGGCGCGCCGGCGGCGGACGACCCGCCCCTCGACGTTGGTCATCGTGCCCGCCTCCTCCGCCCACATGGCGCTGGGCAGGACGACGTCGGCGAGCTCGGCGGTCTCGGACAGGAAGAAGTCGCTGACCGCGAGGAAGTCCAGGTCGTGCAGCCGGCTGACCACCCGGCGGGCGTCGGGCGCGGAGACGGCGACGTTGGAGGCCAGCACCAGCAGCGTGCGGACGCCGCCGTCGGTCCCGAGGGCGTCCAGCAGCTCGAAGGCGCTCGTCCCGGGCATCGGCAGGGCGTCGGGGTCGACGCCCCAGACCGCGGCGACGTGCGCGCGGGCGGCGGGGTCGCGCAGCGACCGGTAGCCGGGCAGCTGGTCGGCCTTCTGCCCGTGCTCGCGGCCGCCCTGCCCGTTGCCCTGCCCGGTCACGGTGCCCCAGCCGCTGCCGGGCCGGCCGGGCAGGCCGAGGGCGAGCGCCAGGTTGATCCACGCCTGGGCGGTGTCGGTGCCGCTGCGGTGCTGCTCGGCGCCGCGGGCGGTGAGCACGATCGCCTTCTCCGCCCGGGCGAGGGCGAACACCGTGCGCCGCTGGTCGGCGACCGGCACGCCGGTGAGCCGCTCCACCCGGTCCGGCCAGTAGGCCGCGACCGCGGCGCGGACGTCGTCGAAGCCGGTGGTGCGCGCGGCGACGTACTCCTCGTCGACCAGTCCCTCGGCCACCGCGATGTGCAGCAGCCCGTTGGCCAGTGCGAGGTCCGTGCCCGGCAGCGGCTGCAGGTGCAGCGCGGCGTGGCGGGCGGTGGCGGTGCGCCGCGGGTCGACGACGACGTGCTCGGCCCCGCGCTCGCGCCCGGCGTCGAGGTACTGCATCGCCGGCGGCATGGTGTCGGCCGGGTTGCTGCCGACCAGGACGACGACGTCGGCCGCGGCGAGGTCGCTCAGCGGGAACGGCATGCCGCGGTCCAGGCCGAAGGCGCGGTTGGCGGCGCCGGCGGCCGAGGACATGCAGAACCGGCCGTTGTAGTCGATCGCGGAGGTGCGCAGCGCGACGCGGGCGAACTTGCCGAACTGGTAGGCCTGCTCGTTGGTCAGCGAGCCGCCGCCGAAGCAGCCGACGGCGTCCCGGCCGTACGTCCGCTGGGTGCGGCGGATCGCGCCGACGACCCGGCCCAGCGCCTCGTCCCACGTCGCCTCGACCAGCGGGCTGGTGCGGTCCCCGGGCGTGGCGCGCACCAGCGGGTGGAGCAGCCGCTCGGGGTGGTCGAGCAGCTCGACCGACGACCAGCCCTTGGAGCACAGCCCGCCCCGGTTGGTCGGGAAGTCCAGCGGGACGACGCTGGCCGGGCGGGCGCCGGCGGTGACCGCCATGCCGCACTGCAGCGAGCAGTACGGGCAGTGGGTGTGCGTGGTCCGCTGCGTGCGGGACCCGTCGGCGGGCGCGGGCACGGCTGCGGCGGTCACGGGGACGAGCGTGCGGGGCCGTCGTTTCCCGGCGTGGGCCTCGGCGTCAACGGTGGGTTCCGATGACCTCACAACCGGGCACTGCCTCCGGTGCGGTGGCACGACGGGCAGGATGCAGGGGACGGGGCCCGAAGACACCGGGCGAGGAGGTGCCGTGGCGACACCCGACGGTCCCGGCCGTCCCCTCGACCCCGACGTCCCGGAGGCCCGCGGCGGCGCGGCCGCGGTGCTGCCGGCCGGCCCGCCCGACACCGGCCGGGTGCCGCTGGACCGCCGGCGGATCCTCGGCGCGGCGGTGGAGTTCATCGACACCCACGGGCTGAGCGCGCTGACCATGCGCCGGCTCGGCGCCCACCTGGGCGTCGAGGCGATGGCGATGTACCGCTACGTGCCCGGCCGCGAGCAGCTGCTCGACGGGGTGGTCGAGAGCGTCATCGACGAGCTCTACGGCGACCCCGACGTCCTCCTCGAGGCCGCGCACGGCTGGCAGGACTACCTGCAGCGGCTCGCGCACGGGGTGCGGCGGATCGCGCTGGCCCACCCCGAGGTGTTCCCGCTGGTCGCCACCCGACCGCCGGCGGCGCCGTGGGTGCGCCCGCCGCTGCGCAGCCTGCGGTGGGTCGAGTCCTTCCTCGTCGCGCTGACCGGCTCCGGGTTCACCGAGGAGTCGGCGGTGGCGGCCTACCGCGCCTACAGCAGCTTCCTGCTCGGCCACCTGCTGCTGGAGGTCTCGCAGAAGGGCGTCCCGGTCAACGCCGAGGACGCCGGGGTGGGCCATCCCGAGGTCGAGCCGGACCTGAGCGGGTACCCGACCGTGGTGCGGCTGCAGGACCTGCTGTCGCTCGACGAGTCGGCGGCCGAGTTCGAGGAGGCCCTGGAGAACCTGCTCGGCCGACTGGAGGCCGTCCGCCGCGAGGGCCGCAGCCCGCGCCGGCCCTCCTCCTTCGACGCCTGACGCGTTTACGTCGTAAACCCGCCGGGCAGACCTCAGGCGGCCCGGCCGGGTGGAGCTCCCCGGTCCCAGCGGCCGTCCCCCAGACCCCTTCCGCGAGGAGCGAACCGTGATCACCCAGCAGCAGATCGGCAACGTCATCGGCAGCACCGCCGTCGGCCCCCAGGGCAAGCTCGGCACCGTCGGCGAGGTGTACCTCGACGACTCCACCGGCCGCCCCGAGTGGGCCACCGTGCGCACCGGACTGTTCGGCACGAAGGAGGCGTTCGTCCCCCTCGCGGAGGCGACCCTGTCCGGCGACGAGCTCCGGCTGCCCTACGACAAGGACCAGGTGAAGAACTCGCCGCACCACGACGTCAGCGTCGAGGGCCACCTCTCCCCCAGCGAGGAGGCCGAGCTGTACCGGTACTACGGCATCGGCGACAGCCGCTCGATCGCCGACGCCGTCGGCACCGCCCGCGGCCCGGAGCTCGTCGAGACGGCGTCCGACACGACGGTGACCACCGGCACCACGGGCGGCTACGAGACCCGCGGCACCGTCGGCCACGACACCTCCGGCCCGACCACCGACAGCGCGATGACCCGCTCCGAGGAGCACCTGTCGGTCGGCACCCGCAGCGAGGAGG
>NZ_JBJGZO010000053.1:0-15254 GCF_054050575.1 Blastococcus sp. SYSU D00868 | reverse complement strand
GCTCGGTGACGGAAACCGTCACCGAGCGACTCCGACGGGGTCAGCCGCCGTTGCCCTGCGCGGTGCCGTTCACCGCGCTCCGGGTCTCGGCAAACACCAGCACCGCGTGCGCGGCGCCGTCGGCCAGCTCGTGCAGCCCCGTCATGTTGACGTTGGACAGGTCGTCGCACTCCTGGTGGTAGCAGCGGTCGAAGGCCACCCCGGCCTCGCCACCGAACAGCACCTGCTGCTCCGGGGTCTTGATGTCCTCGGCGCCGGAGAACAGGCCGCCGGCCGGGATGCCGGCGTCGATGAACGGCCCGTAGTCGCTACGGCCGTCGAACGCCGTCTCCTGTGTGGCCAGGCCCTGGCTCGCGAAGTAGTCGGTGAACACCCGCTCGATCGACCCGGAGCCGTTCGGCCCGTCGGTGCCGGTCGCCGAGCCGTCACCGTCGTAGACGAACCGGCCGTAGTTGGGGCTCCCGAGCATGTCGAAGTTCAGGTTCAGCGCGATGTCGCGCAACTGCCGCTCGTCGAGCGAGGCGACGTACTCGGTGGCCCCGATCAGCCCGGCCTCCTCGGCACCCCAGAAGGCGAACCGGACGTGGTTCCTGGTCGTCGGTGGCATGTTCTCCGCGATCTCGAGGAGAGCTGCGGTGCCGGTGCCGTTGTCGTTGATACCCGGGCCCTCGGCGATCGAGTCGAGGTGGGCGCCGACGACGACGGTCCGGTCGGTGCGACCGCCCGGACGCTCGGCGATGACGTTGAAGGTGGTCGTCGGGTTGAACGCCGTGCTGGTGGTCAGCTCGACCGGCGAGCCGACCTGGCCGAGCAGTCGCTGACCGGCTTCGTAGCTGGCGCCGACGACCGGGATGTCGAAGGACTCGCGCTCCCCGAGGGTGCCGGTCAACAGCTCCTGACGCCCGTCCTGGCCCTCGTTGTAGATGATCACGCCGACCGCCTCTGCAGCGAGGGCGTTCTCCGCCTTGACCGCGAAGTCGCAGGTGCCGCGCTGGATCAGGACGACGGCGCCGACGGCCTCGGCCGGGAAGTCCTCCGGCTCGCAGCCGGCGGAGCTGCTGGGCTCGGCGGTCGGGGGCTCGACGTTGTCCAGCACCGAGACCAGGGGCGCGCCGTCGGTGTCCCCGCTGCCGGAGTACTCCATGGTCGCGAAGTCCGTGCCCAGGGCGTAGGTGGTGGCGCCGACGGAGAGGCTGGCCGGTGTCGGCTCGGTGAAACCGACGAAGTCGAAGTACTGGCGGGTGAAGTCGTAGCCCGCCTCCTCGAGGACCCCCTCGACGTACTGGGCGGAGGCCTCGTACCCGGGCGTGCCGCTCGCGCGGTTGGGCGGGGTGCCGGTGGCGGCGGCCCGCAGCCCTTCCAGGTGCTGCTGCATCCCCGCGGGCGTGACTGCCGCGCGGAGGGCGGCCGTGTCGACGGCGGTGTCGGCCGCGGCCGGGCTGACGACGGTGACGACCCCCACGGTGGTGGCGGCCGCCAACGTCAGGATCCTGATCGGTCGGTGCACGGGCAGTGCCCCTCTCAATACGGAGTGTGTTGGTACCCGGCCGACCCTGGACCCGTCCCGGGTGTGTCGCCACTCGAAGTCCCGGGTATCGGAGAACGCCCTCGTGGGGGCGGTGTGGGGGTCGTGTGGGTGGGGTGCGACGACCCCGGCCGACAGGCTCGACGCCATGACCGAGACGACGAACACGCCCCTGACCGACACGCACGACATGGTGATCGTGCACCGCGCCTTCCGCCGCGAGTTCGGCCTGGCCCCGGGGCTGGTCCGCGCCGTGGCCGCCGGTGACACCGCGCGTGCCGCCGTCCTGGCCGCCCACGTCCGCCTGTGCCTGGACGGGCTGCACCTGCACCACACCGGCGAGGACGCGATGCTCTGGCCGCCGCTGCTCGAGCGCGCGACGCCGGACGCCGCCCTCGTGCACCGCATGGAGGCCCAGCACGAGCAGGTGCACGCCGCGATCGACCGCCTCCGCCCGGCCCTGGACCGGTGGGAGGCCGAGGCCCGGCCCGCCGTGACCGAGGAGGTGGCCGCCGGCCTCGAGGCGCTGGCCGCCGGCCTGTTCGAGCACCTGGCCGAGGAGGAGCGCGAGATCCTCCCGCTGGCCGCCCGGCACCTGTCCGAGGCCGAGTGGGAGGCGGTGGGCCAGCACGGCATGGCGCACATGCAGCGCTCCCAGCTGCCGATCATGTTCGGGATGGTGCTGGAGGACTGCGACGACGAGGAACGGGCGCGGATGCTCGGCGTCCTCCCGGCACCGGTCCGGCTGCTCGCCCGGACCGTCTTCGCCCGGCGCTACCGCCGGTACGTCAGCCGGGTGCGCGGCTGATCCGGGCGGCCAGGGCGGGCACGTCGGCCGGCCGCAGCCCGCGGCCGCGCCGCCACGCCCGCTCGAACGCCTCCTCGCCCAGCGCCGCGCGGACGACGGGCAGCCACCGGCGCGCCGCCTCCTGGTCCGGCGGGTAGGCGGCCGCCACCGAGGCCGCCTCTGCCGTCGCCGACCCGGCGGCGAACAGCTCCGCGGCGATCTCGTGCCGGCCGCGGTGCGCCGCGCACACGGCCAGCGCCGGCAGGGTGTACGCCAGCCCCCACGAGGTGGCCACCTCGGCGGCCAGCTCGGCGGCCTCGGTGAGCGGGGTCAGCGCGCCCGCGTCGTCGCCGGTCGCCTGCGCGAGCGTGGCCTGCATGTTGAGCACGGCCGCCAGCGAGAAGGGCCCGCCGAGCCGCCGGGCCAGCGCCTCCGCTTCCGCGAGGGCTGTGCGGCAGCCGGCCGGGTCGCCGGCCTGCAGCAGCCGCTGGCCCTCGGCCATGACGGCGTGGGTCTCGGCGAGCAGGGCACCCGAGGCGCGGCCCAGCCGCACGGCCTCGGCCAGGTCCGCGGCCGCCGCATCCAGGTCGCCGCCGAACACCGCCGCCGAACCGGTCAGCACCAGGGCCAGCGCCAGGACGCCGTCGTCGCCGGCCTCCCGCGCTGCGGCCACGGCGGCGGCTCCCGAGGCCGCGGTGCCGGGGATGTCACCCGAGGCGTAGCGCAGGCCGGCCTCGGCGACCAGCAGGGCGGTGCGGTCGGCCGGGTCCAACCCGTCGCCACCCGCGGCGGTGACCCGTCGCGCCCAGGTCAGGCCCTCGACGGCGTTGCCGCGCAGCGCCCAGTACATCCACGTGTCGGCCACCAGCCGGGCCGCGGTCCCGGCCCGCCCACGGTCGAGCAGCCGGCCCAGCGCCGCGGCGAGGTTGCCGTGCTCGGCCTCCAGCCGGTCCAGCCAGGCGGCCTGCCCGGCGCCGGCGAGGCCGGTCCGCGCGCCGGTGACCGACCCGGCGAGCACGTCGGCGAAGCGGTCGGTGACCCCCGCGGCCTCGCCGGCCTCGGCCAGCCGCGCGGCGGCGTACTGCCGGACCGGCTCCAGCATCCGGTAGCGGTCCCCGGCGGCCTGGACCAGGGACTGCTCGACCAGGCCGGCCAGGGCCGGGAGGACGTCGCCCTCGCCCGCCAGCGCCTGGGCGGCGTCCAGCGTGAAGCCCCCGGCGAACACCGACAGCCGGCGGAACAGCACCTGCTCCTCGGCGGTGAGCAGGGCCGCGCTCCAGTCGAGGGTGGCCCGCACCGTCCGCTGGCGGGCCGGCAGGTCGCGGGCACCGGGAGCGGCGACGGCGGTGTCCAGCCGGGCGAGGAGCGCGTCCGGGGCGAGGAAGCGGGCGTGCGCCGCGGCGAGCTCGAGGGCCAGCGGCAGGCCGTCGAGCCGCCGGCAGATCGCGGCCACCGCGGCCGCCGAGCGGGCGGTCAGCTCGACGGGCCGCCCGGCGGCGCGCGCCCGGTCCAGGAACAGCCGGGCCGCCGGCGAGGCGGCGACCGCGTCCACCGCCGCCCCCGCGGGCACCGGCAGCGGCTCCACCGGCCGCTCCACCTCCGCACGCACGCGCAGCGGCGCCCGGCTGGTGGCCAGCACCACGAGGCGGGGGCAGCGGGTCAGCAGCGCGGCGACGTCGGCGGCCGCGGCGAGGACGTGCTCGACGTTGTCCAGGACGAGCAGCAGCCGCCGGCCGCCGACCACCTCGGCGAGGCCGTCCAGCGGCGGCCCCGCCGGCTGCTGCCCGCCGACGGCGCGGGCCACCGTCGGCACCACCAGGCCGGGCTCCCGCAGCGGGGCGAGCTCCACGAGCACCACGCCGTCGGGGAAGTCGGGGGCCACGGCGTGCGCGACGTCGAGGGCGAGGCTGGTCTTGCCGACGCCGCCCGGGCCGGTGAGCGTGACCAGCCGCGCGCCGTCGCGGAGCAGGGCGGCGACCTCGGCCCGGTCGGTGTCCCGGCCGGCCAGCGCGACCGGGGGCCGGGGGAGGACGGCGGCCGGACCCGGCGGGGCGGGCGCCGCCGGCCGCGCCGCCTCGGCCAGCTCCGACCGCGCCGCGTCGTCGAGGCCGAGCGCGTCGGCCAGCGCCCGGACGGTGTGCGGATACGGCCGCCGGCGCTCGCCGCGCTCCAGGGCGCTCACCGCCTTGCCGGTCAGCCCGGCCCGCTCGGCGAGCTCCTCCTGGGTGAGCGCCGCCGCCTCGCGCAGCCGGCGCAGCCGCTCCGCGAAGGGCCCGGGTCCGCTCACGGGCGGCAAGCTAGTCGCTCGCCAGCACGACCAGGAGCGTCCGCGGCCCGTGCACGCCCTCGACCCGCTGCAGCTCGATGTCGCTGGTCGCCGAGGGCCCGCTGATCATCGTCAGCGGGCGCAGCGGGTCGAGCCGGGCCAGCCCCTCGGGCACCCCGCCGACGACCTGGTCGGCGGTCACCACGCACACGAGGACGTCGGGCAGCAGCGACAGCGGCCGCCGGCCGCACACCGGGGAGGCGTCGAGCACCAGCGTGCCGGTCTCGGCGATCGCCACGGTGACGCCGGTGAGCGTGGCGGCGAAGGCGGTGAGCTCGACGGCGGGGCGGCCGTCGTCCTCGACCGCGCCGTCCGGCCGCCAGGCCTCCGGCACCTCGGGGGCGACGGCGACGTCCCCGGACACCCCGGCCAGGGCGGCCGCGACGGTCGCGCCGATCGCGTCGGGTGCACAGCGCAGGACGGTGGCCTGGTAGTCGGTCAGCCGGTCGGTGAGGACGTCGAGCAGCTCGGGCAGCGGCCGGTCGTCGGTGGTGCGGTAGTGGCGGGCGACCGGCGCCGGCGGACGGCGGTCGGGGCCGAGCGCCGTGCGGATCCGGCCGAGCACCTCGTCGCGGGCGGAGGTCATCGCCCGTGTTCCCGGGTCCACTGCTGCACGAAGGTCTCCTGCGGCGGGGTGGGGAGGTCGCGGGTGCGGGTCCAGGCGCTCGCCGGCGGGGGCAGCGCCGCGGGCAGCGAGGGCCGGCCGCGGGCGAGGAACCGGCCGAGCCCGGCGGCCCGCTGGGCCAGCCGCCACAACCGCGGGCGCGACATCACCCGGGACAGCGCACGGAAGGCCGCCGCCTCGGGGGTGGTGCGGGTCTGGGCCTCGACGTGCTCGGCGCGCAGGTGCACGAGGATCGAGGGGATGTCGATGGCGACCGGGCAGACGTCGTAGCAGGCGCCGCACAGCGACGACGCGTACGGCAGCGAGGCGTTGTCCTCGACCCCGGTCAGCTGGGGGCTCAGCACCGCTCCGATCGGGCCGGGGTAGACCGAGCCGTAGGCGTGCCCGCCGGTGCGCTCGTAGACCGGGCAGACGTTCAGGCAGGCCGAGCAGCGGATGCAGTGCAGCGCCTCGCGGCCGGTCTCGTCGGCCAGCACCGCCGTCCGCCCGTTGTCCAGCAGCACCAGGTGGAAATCCTGCGGCCCGTCGCCGGGGGTCACGCCGGCCCACAGCGAGGTGTAGGGGTTCATCCGCTCGCCGGTGGAGGAGCGGGGGAGCAGCTGCAGGAAGACCTCGAGGTCGCGCCAGGTCGGCACGAGCTTCTCGATGCCCATGACCGTGATGAGCGTCCGCGGCAGGGTCAGGCACATCCGCCCGTTGCCCTCGCTCTCGACGACGGCCAGCGTGCCGGTCTCGGCGACGGCGAAGTTCGCCCCGCTGATCGCCACCCGCGCGCGGAGGAACCGCTCGCGCAGGTGGGCGCGCGCGGCCATGGCCAGCCGGCGCGGCTCGTCGGTGAGGTCGGGGTCGACGCCGGGGATGGTGCGGGCGAAGATCTCGCGGATCTCGGCGCGGTTCTTGTGGATGGCCGGCACGAGGATGTGCGACGGCTTGTCCTCGCCCAGCTGCACGATGAGCTCGGCCAGGTCGGTCTCCAGCGCCTCGATGCCCGCGGCCTCCAGCGCCTCGTTGAGGCCGATCTCCTGGGTGGCCATCGACTTGACCTTGACCACCTCGCCGGCGCCGGTGGCCCGCACCAGGTCGGTGACGATCGCGTTGGCCTCGGCGGCGTCGCGGGCCCAGTGCACCGTGCCGCCGCGGGCGGTCACCTGCCGCTCGAGCTCCTCCAGGTGCTCGTCGAGCCGGGCCATGGTGGCGGCCTTGAGCGCCCGCCCGGTCTCGCGCAGCTGCGCCCAGTCGGGCACCTCGCCGACCACCGCGGCGCGCTTGGCGCGGATCGTCGTCGTCGCGTGGCCCAGGTTGGCCCGCAGCTGCCCGTTCCGCAGCGCGTCACGGGCGGCGTCGGGGAAGGGGCGGTCGCCGCGCAGGTTGCCCACACCCGCCGGGGCGGTGGGGAGGCCCAGGAAGGTCTGCGTCACCGCGACACCGCCGGGGTCGTGGCCTGGTGCGGGGTCACGGCCTGCTCGGTGGAGGCGAGGATCTCGGCCAGGTGCACCGTCCGCGTGCCCGACCGCAGCCGGGAGAGCCCGCCGCCGATGTGCAGCAGGCAGGAGGCGTCGCCGGCGGTGCACACCTCGGCGTGCGTTGACAGCACGTGGGCCATCTTGTCGGTGAGCATCGCCGTGGAGGTGTCGGCGTTCTTCACCGCGAACGTGCCGCCGAAGCCGCAGCACGACTCGGCGCCGGGCAGCTCGACCAGCTCCAGCCCGCGCACCGCGCGCAGCAGCCGCAGCGGCCGGTCGCCGACCCGCAGCATGCGCAGCGAGTGGCAGGTCGGGTGGTAGGTGACCCGGTGCGGGTAGTAGGCGCCGACGTCGGTCACCCCCAGGACGTCGACCAGGAACTGCGACAGCTCGTACGTCCGCCCGGCCAGCGCCTCCGCCTCGTCGGCGAGCCCGTGCTCGCCGGCCCGGCGGGCGACGGCCGCCTGCTGGTGGTGGATCGAGGCCACGCACGACCCCGACGGCGCCACCACCGCCTCGGCGCCGGCGAAGGCGCGCACGTGGTTGGCGACGATCGGCACCGCCTCGCGGCGGTAGCCGGTGTTGACGTGCATCTGCCCGCAGCACGACTGGCCCGCCGGGACGACGACCTGGTGCCCCAGCCGCTGCAGCAGCGTCGCCGTCGCCCGCGCCACCTGCGGGACCAGGGTGTCGACCAGGCAGGTGGCGAACAGCGCGATCCTCATGGGGCTCCTCCGCCGCGGGTCCTCACCGGCCGGCCTCCGGCTCGCGGTGGGTCATGCTCGACTCGCGGACCACCAGCACCGGCTCGAACACCGGCTGCTCGTGCACGTGCCCGTCGCGGCGCTCGTCGAGCAGCAGCTCCGCGGCCCGGCGGCCGAGGTCCTGGCGCGGCTTGCTCACCGAGGTGAGCGGGACGGCGGCCGCGGCGGCGAAGTCGATGTCGTCGTAGCCGACGATGGCGAACTCGTCGGGCACCCGGACGCCGTGGCGGACCATCTCCTGGAGCACGCCGAGCGCGATCAGGTCGTTGGCGCACACCGCTGCGGTGGGCCGGCGGCCGGCGGGGATGCCGATGACCCGCGCGGCGGCTTCGCGCCCCCCGGCGACGGTGAGCTCGGCGGGGGAGAGGACGGTCAGCCCGGCGTCCGGCATCTCCCCGACGGCGGCGGCCACGCCGGCGTGCCGGTCGTGGACCTGCGGCAGCCCGGAGGCCCCGCCGATGAACGCGATCCGCCGGTGCCCGCGCTCGAGCAGGTGACCGGCGGCCAGCCGACCGCCGAGGACGTCGTCGGTGGAGACGGCGCACTGGTCGGCCGTCGGCGCCCGCCGGTCGACCAGCACCACCGGGATGCCGCGGTCGCGCAGGGCCGCGATGTCGTCGCTGAGCTCGGCGGTGGGGGTGATGAGCACGCCCTGCACGCGCTGCTCGGCGAGGGTGGCCAGGTGCGCCTTCTCCCGGGCGGGCCGGTCGTCGGTGTTGCACAGCACCATCGACAGGCCGGCCGCGTCGACGACCTCCTCCACGCCGCGGGCGACGTCGGTGAAGAACGGGTTGGCGATGTCGAGGACCACCAGCCCGACGCTGCGGCTGGAGCCGGCGCGCAGCTGCCGGGCCGACTCGTTGCGCACGAAGCCCAGCTCGGCGATCGCGTCGAGCACCCGGCTGCGGGTCGACTCGCTGACCAGCTCCGGGCGGTTGAGGACGTTGCTCACGGTCCCGACGGACACGCCCGCCCGCCCGGCCACGTCGCGGATGCTGCTCGTCACCGGCCGCTCCTGAATCGTCTCAACCCGCCAGGTCGCGGGCTTTGACACCGTAGCAAAGCGCTGCGTAGGGTGCGTCACACCGCGGCGTGAATCGATTCAGACGCCGCCCGTGTCATCTGGAGCACCCGTGGACGACCTCCGCACCCGGGCCCTGGCCGCCCTCGCCGAGCAGACGATCGAGCTGCCCTCCTGGGCCTTCGGCAACTCCGGCACCCGGTTCAAGGTGTTCGGCCAGCCCGGCGTCGCGCGTGACCCGTTCGAGAAACTCGAGGACGCCGCCCAGGTGCACCGCTACACCGGTGTCGCCCCGCGGGTGTCGCTGCACATCCCGTGGGACCTGGTCGACGACTTCGGCAAGCTGGCCGCGCACGCCGCCGACCTCGGCGTCTCCATCGGGGCGATCAACTCCAACCTGTTCCAGGACGACGACTACCGGCTCGGGTCGCTGACCCACCCCGACGAGGCCGTGCGCCGCAAGGCGATCGCCCACCACGCGCAGTGCGTCGACGTCATGCGCGCCACCGGGTCGACCGACCTGAAGCTGTGGCTGCCCGACGGCACCAACTACGCCGGCCAGGACGACCTGCGCGGCCGGCAGGACCGCCTCGCCGACTCGCTGCAGCAGATCTACGCGCTGCTCGACCCGGGGCACCGGCTGCTGCTCGAGTACAAGTTCTACGAGCCGTACTTCTACGCGATGGACGTCCCCGACTGGGGCACCTCGCTGCTGCACTGCCTGGCGCTGGGCGAGCAGGCGCAGGTCGTGCTCGACACCGGCCACCACGCACCGGGCACCAACATCGAGTTCATCGTCATGCAGTTGCTGCGGGTGGGCCGGCTGGGCGCCTTCGACTTCAACTCCCGCTACTACGGCGACGACGACCTCATCGTCGGCTCGGCCGACCCCTTCCAGCTGTTCCGGATCATGAACGAGATCGTCGAGGCCGACGCCCTGCTCGGCGCCGGCGTCAACTTCATGCTCGACCAGTGCCACAACATCGAGCCGAAGGTCCCCGGCCAGATCCGCTCGGTGACGAACGTCCAGGAGGCGACGGCGAAGGCGCTGCTCGTCGACCGCGAGGCACTGCACGCCGCCCAGCGCTCCGGTGACGTGCTCGCCGCGCACGCTGCGCTGACCGACGCGTTCAGCACCGACGTCCGCCCCCTGCTGGCCGAGCTGCGCGACAGCAAGGGCCTGGACGCCGACCCCTACGCGGCTTACGCCCGGTCGGGCCACCAGGAGCGCATCGCCCGCGAGCGCGTCGGCGGCCAGCAGGCCGGCTGGGGCGCGTGATCAAGGACCGGACCGCCCCCCACGCCACGCTCCGCGCGCCGCGGGCCCCTGCGCCCCGGCCGCTCCAGCACGTCACCACCGGAAGGAATCGAACGTGAGCAACCCCGTGGTCAGTGAGCTGCTCGGCCGGAGCAACCGGCTCGGCGCCGACCCGCGCAACACCAACTACGCCGGCGGCAACACCTCCGCCAAGGGCACCGCGACCGACCCGGTCACCGGCCGGCCGGTCGAGCTCGTGTGGGTCAAGGGTTCCGGCGGCGACCTCGGCACCCTCACCGAGGCCGGGCTGGCCGTGCTGCGGCTGGACCGGCTGCGCAGCCTCGTCGACGTCTACCCGGGCATCGAGCGCGAGGACGAGATGGTCCATGCCTTCGACTTCTGCCTGCACGGCCGCGGCGGCGCGGCGCCGTCCATCGACACCGCGATGCACGGCCTCGTGGCGCAGCCGCACGTCGACCACCTGCACCCCGACTCGGGCATCGCGCTGGCCACCGCGGCCGACGGCGAGGCGCTCACCCGCGAGTGCTTCGGCGACCGGGTCGTGTGGGTGCCGTGGCGGCGTCCCGGCTTCCAGCTCGGCCTGGACATCGCCGCCATCGCCGAGAAGAACCCGCAGGCCATCGGCTGCATCCTCGGCGGCCACGGGATCACCGCCTGGGGCGCCACCAGCGACGAGGCCGAGGCGCACAGCCTGGAGATCATCCGGACGGCGGAGCGGTTCCTCGCCGAGCGCGGCGAGCCGGAGCCGTTCGGCGCCGTCGTCCCCGGCTTCGAGCCGCTGCCCGAGGCCGAGCGCCGGCACAAGGCGGCCGCGCTCGCCCCGGTCATCCGCGGCCTCGCCTCGACCGACCGGCCGCAGGTCGGGCACTTCACCGACTCCGACGTCGTCCTGGAGTTCCTCTCCCGGGAGAAGCTGCAGCCGCTCGCCGCGCTCGGCACCTCCTGCCCCGACCACTTCCTGCGCACCAAGGTGCGCCCGCTGGTCGTCGACCTGCCGGCGTCGGCGCCGGTCGAGGACGTCGTCGCGCGGCTGAAGGAGCTGCACGAGGAGTACCGCGCCGAGTACGCCGCCTACTACTCCCGCCACACCACCGCGGACAGCCCGGCGATGCGCGGCGCCGACCCGGCGATCGTGCTGGTGCCCGGGGTGGGCATGTTCAGCTTCGGCGCGAACAAGCAGACCGCCCGCGTGGCCGGCGAGTTCTACGTCAACGCGATCAACGTGATGCGCGGCGCCGAGGCGGTCTCCACCTACGCGCCGATCGACGAGGGCGAGAAGTTCCGCATCGAGTACTGGGCGCTGGAGGAGGCCAAGCTCCAGCGGATGCCCAGGCCTAAGCCGCTGGCCCCCCGGGTCGCGCTGGTGACCGGCGCGGCGAGCGGCATCGGCAGGGCGATCGCGCAGCGGCTGGCGGCCGAGGGCGCCTGCGTCGTCGTCGCCGACCTGGACCTGGCCAGGGCGCAGGACGCCGCGGCCGGGATCGGCAACGCCGACGTCGCGATCGGCGTCGCCGCCGACGTCTCCGACGCCGAGGCCGTCGCCGCCGCGTTCCGTGAGGCCTGCCTGGCCTTCGGCGGGGTCGACCTGGTGGTGAACAACGCCGGGCTGTCGATCTCCAAGCCGCTGCTGGAGACCACCGAGCAGGACTGGGACCTGCAGCACGACGTCATGGCCAAGGGCAGCTTCCTGGTCTCCCGCGAGGCCGCCCGGATCATGATCGAGCAGGGGATGGGCGGCGACGTCGTCTACATCTCCAGCAAGAACTCGCTGTTCGCCGGCCCGAACAACATCGCCTACGGCGCGACCAAGGCCGACCAGGCGCACCAGGTGCGGCTGCTGGCCGCCGAGCTCGGCCCGCACCAGATCCGGGTGAACGGGATCAACCCCGACGGCGTCGTCCGCGGGTCGGGCATCTTCGCCGGCGGCTGGGGCGCCTCGCGCGCCGCGGTGTACGGGGTCAAGGAGGAGGAGCTGGGCGAGTTCTACGCCCAGCGCACCCTGCTCAAGCGCGAGGTGCTGCCCGAGCACGTCGCCGACGCGGTCTTCGCGCTCACCGGCGGTGAGCTGACCCGGACGACCGGCCTGCACGTGCCCGTCGACTCGGGCGTCGCCGCCGCGTTCCTCCGGTGACCTGCCGGGTCGCGGCCGTCGACCTGGGTGCCTCCAGCGGCCGGGTGATGGTCGCCGAGGCCGGCGCCGGCCGGGTCGAGCTCACCGAGGTGCACCGGTTCGCCAACCGGCCGGTGCGGGTCGGCGGCACGCTGCACTGGGACGTCCTCGGGCTGTACGCCGGGGTGCTCGACGGGCTGCGCGCCGCCGGCCGCCTCGGCCCGCCCGACGCGATCGGGATCGACAGCTGGGCGGTCGACGTCGGCCTGCTCGACGACGACGGCGCGCTGCTGGGCAACCCGGTGCACTACCGCGACGACCGGCACGCCACGGCGGTGCCGGCCGTGCACGCCGCCGTCCCGGCCGACGAGCTGTACCGGGTGACCGGCCTGCAGCACCTGCCGTTCACCACCGTCTTCCAGCTCGCCGCGGCACGGGGCACGGCGCAGCTGGCGGCCGCCCGGACGGCACTCCTCGTCCCCGACCTGCTGGCGCACTGGCTCACCGGCGCGGTCGGGGCCGAGGTCACCAACGCCTCGACCACCGGCCTGCTCGACGCGACCGCGCGCCAGTGGTCGGCGGACCTGATCGACCGGCTCGGCCTGCCGCGCGGGCTGTTCCCGCCGCTGCGGCAGCCGGGGGAGACCCTCGGGACGCTGACGCCGGCGGTCCGGACCGAGACCGGCCTGGGCCCGGTGCCGGTGATCGCCGTCGGCTCGCACGACACCGCGTCGGCGGTCGTCGGCGTGCCGACGGCGACCGACCGGTTCGCCTACGTCTCCTGCGGCACCTGGTCGCTGGTCGGCGTGGAGCTCGAGGCGCCGGTGCTCACCGAGGAGAGCCGGGCAGCCGGGTTCACCAACGAGCTGGGCGTCGACGGCACCGTGCGGTACCTGCACAACGTCATGGGCCTGTGGCTGCTGCAGGAGTCGCTGCGCACGTGGACGGACGCCGGGCTGCCCGCCGACCTGCCCGGGCTGCTCGCCGCGGCCGCCCGGGTGCCGGCGCTGACCGCCGTCGTCGACCCCGACGACCCGCGGTTCCTGCCGCCGGGCGACATGCCCGCCCGCATCGCCGCGGCGTGCCGCGAGACCGGGCAGACGCCGCCGCAGGGCCAGGCCGAGACCGTGCGCTGCATCCTCGACAGCCTCGCGCTGGCCTACCGCCGGACGGTGCGCCGCGCGGTCGAGCTGTCCGGACGTGAGGTCGAGGTGGTGCACCTGGTGGGCGGGGGAGCGCGCAACACCCTGCTGTGCCGGCTCACCGCCGACGCGTGCGGGTTGCCGGTGCTGGCCGGCCCGGTCGAGGCCGCGGCGCTGGGCAACGCGCTGGTCCAGGCCCGCGCGCTCGGGGCGGTCGACGGCGGGCTGACCGAGCTGCGGTCGCTGCTCCGCGCGACCCAGGAGGTGGTCGAGTACCGGCCGTCGGTGTCCCCGGCCGACTGGGCCGCCGCGGAGGCCCGGCTGGTCAGCCGACCCGGCGCGCCGGCGCGTCCTCGGGGACGGTGAGCCGCGGTAGCAGCGGGTGCACCAGCGGACCGATCAGCAGGGCGTAGGCGACGGTCGCCAGGCCCAGGGTGCCGCCCAGTGCCCAGCCGGTCAGCACCACGGCGACCTCGATCGAGGTGCGCACCCACCGCACCGGCCACCCGGTCCGGGCGCAGATGCCGGTCATCAGCCCGTCCCGCGGGCCGGGGCCGAGCCGCGCGCCGATGTACAGCGCGGTGCCGACGGCGTTGAGCCCGATGCCCGCCGCGGCGAAGGCGACCCGCGCCCACAGGGCGGACGGCGCGGCCAGCACGGAGAGGCCGGCGTCCACGACGACCCCGATGACGACGACGTTGCTGACCGTGCCGAGCCCCGGCCGCTGCCGCAGCGGCACCCAGGCCAGCAGCACCAGCGCCCCGACGACCACGGTGACCGTGCCGAGGGAGAGCGGCAGTCGGTCGGCGAGGCCCTGGTGCAGCACGTCCCACGGCATGTTGCCCAGGGCGGAGCGGATCAGCAGGGCCATCGACACGCCGTACGCGGCCAGCCCGAGGTAGAGGTGCACCAGCCGGCGGGGGAGCCGCGCGGGGAGGCGTCGGAGCAGCACCCCCCGAGCCTGCGGCATCCCGGGCGTCCGGCGAGCAGGCCACCGGGCTCGAGTGGCACGGCCGGATGCCGGGCCTGCTCCGGCCCCCGGCACCGGCTGGGATCCTCTCGGGGTGCGAGCGATCGTGGTCGATGCCGTCCGGGCGCAGCCCCGCGTGCGGGAGGTGGCCGAGCCCGAGGCGCCGGCCGGCGGGGTCGTGGTGCGCGTCGTGGCCTCGGGGCTGTGCCTCAGCGACTGGCACGCCTGGGCCGGCCACGACGAGGTCGCGTTCCCGCACGTGCCCGGGCACGAGCTCGCGGGGGTGGTGGCCGAGGTCGGCGCGGGCGTCCGCCGGTGGGCGGTCGGGAACCGGGTCACGGTGCCGTTCGTGTGCGGCTGCGGACGGTGCGAGTGGTGCCGGGCGGGAGAGGCGCAGGTCTGCCCCCACCAGCAGCAGCCCGGCTTCACGCACTGGGGGTCCTTCGCCGAGTACGTCGCCCTGCACGCCGCGGACACCAACCTGGTCGCCGTCCCCGAGCAGGTCGACCTCATCAGTGCGGCGAGCCTGGGCTGCCGTCTCGCGACCGCGTACCGGGCGCTGGTGGGCCGCGCCCGCCTCGCTGCCGGGGAGTGGGTGACCGTGGTGGGAGCCGGCGGGGTGGGGCTCAGCGCGGTCATGATCGCCCGCGCGATGGGGGCGCGGGTGGTGGCTGTCGACCGGGACCCCGCCGCGCTCGTCGCGGCCGCGGACCTGGGTGCCGAGCACACGGTCGCCGCGGACGGCGCCGACGTCCCGCTCGCCGTGGCGGACCTGACCGGCGGGGGCAGCCACGTGGCCGTGGACGCGGTGGGCAGCGAGCAGACCTGCGCCGATGCGCTCCTGAGCCTCCGCCGGCGGGGGCGGCACGTCCAGGTCGGCCTGCTGCCGCCGGTGCACGGGCACCCGCGCGTCCCGATGGCCCGGGTCATCGGCTGGGAGCTCGACGTCCTGGGCAGCCACGGCATGGCGGCGTCGGACTACCCCGAGATGATGCGGCTGGTGGAGGACGGCTCGCTGCAGCCCCAGCGGCTCGTGGGACGCACCGTCGGGCTCGAGGAGGCGGCCGCCCGGCTGCCGCACCTCGACCGACCGGCGGGCGCCGGCGTGACCCTGGTGGACCCGTCCCGCTGACGGCTGCCGAGCGGAGGGGGGGGGGGGCGGGGGGCCCCCGCCCCCCCCCCCCCCCCCCCCCCGCCCGGCGGGGGGGGCGCGGGCCCGGGGGGGGGGGCGCCCGCCCCCGG
>NZ_JBJGZO010000052.1:0-18739 GCF_054050575.1 Blastococcus sp. SYSU D00868 | reverse complement strand
CCCCCCCCCCACCCCCCGCCCCCCCACGCCCGGGGCCCCCCCCCCCCCCCCCCCCCCCCCCCCCCCCCCCCCCCCCCCCCCCCCCCCCCGCGGCGCCGACGGCGCCAGGACCAGCGGGACGGCGACCAGCATGAGGACGCCGAGCGCGCCGGGCACCCAGAACAGCAGGTGCCAGTCGAGGTACTGCACGAGCAGGCCGGACAGCGGCAGGCCGGCGCCCGCCCCGATCGCCAGGGTGCCGCTCATCAGCGCGACGCCCAGGGGCACCCGGTCGGGCGGCAGCTCGTCGCGCATCGCGGCGATGCCCACCGGGATCAGCGCCATGCCCACGCCCTGCAGCGCCCGCGCGGCGAGCACCTGCGGCAGCGAGGCCGCCAGCCCGCCGATCACCGACCCGGTCACCATCAGCGCCAGGCAGACGACCACCATCCGCCGCTTGCCGACCGTGTCGGCGAACCGGCTGACCGTCGGGGTGGCGACCGCGCCGGCCAGCAGCGTCGTCGTCACCACCCAGGAGGCGTTGTCGCTGGAGGTGTCCAGCAGCTGGGGGAGCTCGGGCAGGACGGCGATGACGATGGTCTGCTGCAGGGCGGCGACGGTGCCGCACAGCGCGAGCACGGTGATGACCAGGCCCGTGGGGGCCCGGCGCGACGCGACCCGCGGGGGAGCGGTCGCGTCGGCGACGGCGGCTGGTCCGGGCATCGGTCTCCTCGTCGGGACCCGCAGGAGTAGATGCACCGTACAACCATCACGGGGGCGGCGGGGAGCCTCCCGGCGGTGGCGCCCGTCACGCCGTCCTCGACCTCCAGCTGAGGTCGAGGCCCTGCCTCAGCCGAGTCGGGCGAGCTGCTCCGGGTCGAGCCGCAGGTCGGCCGCGGCGGCGGAGTCGCGGATCGACGCCGGCCGGGAGGCGCCGGGGATGGGCAGGACGACGTCGGCCTGGGCCAGGTGCCAGGCCAGCGTCACCTGGTACACCGAGACGCCGAGCTCGCCGGCCACCTCGGCGAAGGCGGGCGCGGTGGCGTCGAGCGAGCCGGCCGCCGAGACCCCGCCGAAGGGGCTCCAGGGGAGGAAGGCCAGGCCGTGCGCGGCGCAGTGGGCGAGCTCGTCGGCGGAGAAGCGCCAGCCGGGGGAGAACTGGTTCTGCACGGCCACCAGGGCGTCGCCCAGCACGGAGCGGGCCACGTCGATCTGGGCGATGTCGGCGTTGGAGATCCCGACCGTCCGCACCAGGCCGGCGTCGTACAGCGACCGCAAGCCGCCCATCGTCTCCTCCCACGGCGTGTCCGGGTCGGGGCGGTGGAACTGGTACAGGTCGATCGCGTCGACGCCCAGCCGGCGCAGCGACGCCTCGCACGCCCGCCGCAGGTAGGCCGGCGTCCCGTCCAGGCCCCAGTCGGTGCCCTGCCGGGTGTGGCCGCCCTTGGTCGCCACGAACACGCCGTCGGTGCGGCCGCCGTAGGAGCGCAGCGCGCGGGCGACCAGTTCCTCGTTGTGGCCGAACTCCGACTCGTCGGCGGCGTACGCGTCGGCGGTGTCGATCAGCGTCACGCCCGCGTCGAGCGCGGCGTGCACGACCGCCTCCGCCTCCTCGGGCGAGGGCCGGCCGGACCTGGTCGACAGCGGCATGGCCCCCAGGCCGATCGCGCTGACGGGGACGCGGCCGACGGTGTCGTTGCCGATGGTGCGCTGCTGCACGGAGGACCTCCTCGTCGGGAAACGGGGGATGTCGTGCCCCGCGGGTAGCGTCGTCACCCGTGAGTTCGTTGTTCGACGAGCCGGCCGGGGCCGAGCCCGCCGCCGTCGACCCGGGGGCGCCGCTGGCCGTGCGGATGCGGCCGCGCTCGCTGGACGAGGTGGTCGGCCAGCAGCACCTGCTCGGCCCGCGCTCGCCGCTGCGCCGCCTCGTCGAGGCCGACGAGCCGATGTCGCTGGTCCTCTACGGCCCGCCGGGCACCGGCAAGACCACGCTCGCGCACGTCATCTCGCTGGCGACGAAGCGGCAGTTCGTGCAGTTGTCGGCGCTGGACTCCGGGGTCAAGGAGGTCCGGGCGGTCATCACCGCGGCCAAGCGGGAGCTCACCTACGCCGGCCGGCGCACCGTGCTGTTCATCGACGAGGTGCACCGGTTCTCCAAGACCCAGCAGGACTCGCTGCTGTCGGCGGTGGAGGACCGGATCGTCAGCCTGATCGCCGCCACCACCGAGAACCCGTTCTTCTCCGTGGTCAGCCCGCTGCTGTCGCGCAGCCTGGTGCTGGCCCTGCAGCCGCTCGCCGACGACGACGTCCGCGCCCTGCTGCACCGGGCGCTGACCAGCGACCGCGGGCTGGACGGCGCCGTGACGCTGAGCCCGGAGGCCGAGGAGCACCTGGTGCGCATCGCCGGCGGCGACGGCCGCAAGGCGCTGACCGCGCTGGAGTCCGGCGCCGGTGCGGCGGTCGCGGCCGGCGCGGCCGAGATCGACCTGCCCACGCTCGAGACCGCGGTGGCCCAGGCGGCGGTCCGCTACGACCGGCAGGGCGACCAGCACTACGACGTCGCCAGCGCGCTGATCAAGTCGATCCGCGGCAGCGACGTCGACGCGGCGCTGCACTACCTGGCCCGCATGGTGGAGGCGGGGGAGGACCCGCGGTTCATCGCCCGGCGGCTGGTGATCTCCGCCAGCGAGGACATCGGCATGGCCGACCCCACGGCGCTGCAGACGGCGGTGGCCGCGGCGCAGGCGGTGCAGCTCATCGGCATGCCCGAGGGCCACTTCCCGCTCGCGCACGCCGTCGTCCACCTGGCCACGGCGCCCAAGTCCAACGCGGTCACGGTGGCCATGGGGGAGTCGGTGGCCGACGTCCGGGCCGGGCTGGCCGGCCCCGTGCCGCCCGGGCTGCGCGACGCCCACTACGCCGGCGCCAAGAAGCTCGGGCACGGCGGCACCTACCGCTACCCGCACGACGCCCCCGACGGCATCGTCGCCCAGCAGTACCCGCCGGACGCGCTGGTCGGCCGCGACTACTACCGGCCCACCCAGCGGGGCGCGGAGGGGCCGATCGCGGCCCGCCTGCCGAAGCTGCGGGCCATCCTGCGGCGCACCCGCTGACCGCCCCGCCCCACTGGTCCCGGCAGCCGGATCGCCCCGCGGCCCGGCGACTACTGTGACCACGCCGGGACGCCCCGGCGCTGGCTTACCCGACGAACAGGAGACCGCGCGTGTCCGCAGGAGAGTGGGCCGGACTGATCGCAGCCCTCGCGCTGGTGCTGCTGGTCCTGCTGCTGGCCGTCCCGCTGCTCAAGCTGGGCCGCACGCTCGACGAGACGACGCTGACGATCCGGCAGGTCCGTGAGCAGAGCCGGCCGATCCTGGCGCAGGCGACCACCACGGTCACCCACGTCAACAGCAACCTCGAGCGGGTCGACGACATCACCGGCAACGCCGCGAACGTGTCGAGCAACGTCGCCGCCCTGACCAGCGTCGTGGCCGCCACCCTCGGCAGCCCGCTGATCAAGGTCGCGGCGTTCAGCTACGGCGTGCGCAGCGCCGCCCGCAAGCGCCGCGAGGGCGTCGCCATCGCCGAGGCGGCGCAGCGGGACAAGGAGGCGCGCCGCGCGCGCCGGGCCGCCCGGCGGGCCGCCTGATGCGCCGGCTGTTCTGGCTCGCCATGGGCGTGACCATCGGCGCCCTGGTGGTGCGCAAGCTGTCGGCGGCCGCCGAGAAGCTCACCCCGCAGGGCATCGCCGGCGCCCTGGTGGAGGGGCTGCGCGACCTCGCCGACGCCATCGGGGAGTTCGGCGCCGACGTCCGCGCGGCCGCCGCCGCGCGTGAGGACGAGCTGCGGTCGGGCACCGGCCTCGACGCGCCGCTGCCCGAGCGCACCGCCGTCGAGCTGCCCGGCCGGCACAGCGCACCCCCCGCCGACCGCTGACCCCGCGCCGGCCGCCGCACCGGGCGGCGCCCGCGCACCTGAGAACCCGAGTAGGACATGCAGACCGCCGAGATCCGCCGTCGTTTCCTGGAGCACTTCGCCGCCCGGGGCCACACCGTCGTCCCCAGCGCCCCGCTGGTCTCGCCGGACCCGTCGCTGCTGTTCACCGTCGCTGGCATGGTGCCCTTCATCCCGTACCTGACCGGCCGGGAGCCCGCGCCGTTCCCGCGGGCCACCAGCGTGCAGAAGTGCGTCCGGACCCTCGACATCGAGGAGGTCGGCAAGACCACCCGGCACGGCACGTTCTTCCAGATGAACGGCAACTTCTCCTTCGGCGACTACTTCAAGGACGGGGCGATCCAGTACGCCTGGGAGCTGGTCACCGGGCGGCTGGAGGACGGCGGGCTGGGCTTCGACCCGGAGAAGATCTGGGTGACCGTCTACCTGGACGACGACGAGGCCGCCGAGGCCTGGCACCGGATCGCGGGCCTGCCCAAGGAGCGCATCCAGCGCCTGGGCATGGAGGACAACTACTGGTCCACCGGCGCCCCCGGCCCGGCCGGCCCGTGCTCGGAGATCTACGTCGACCGCGGCCCGGAGTACGGCCCCGACGGCGGCCCGGCGGTCGACCGCGCCGGCGACCGGTTCCTGGAGATCTGGAACCTCGTCTTCATGCAGTACGAGCGGGGCGCCGGGGAGGGCAAGGACTTCCCGATCCTCGGCGAGCTGCCGAAGAAGAACATCGACACCGGCATGGGCATGGAGCGGGTCGCCTTCCTGCTCCAGGGCGTCGACAACATGTACGAGATCGACGAGGTCGCCCCGGTGCTGCGCCGGGCCGCCGACCTCGCCGGCGTCCGGTACGGCCAGGACCACGACGCCGACGTGCGGCTGCGGGTGGTCGCCGACCACGTGCGCAGCGGGCTGATGCTCATCGGCGACGGCGTCACCCCCGGCAACGAGGGCCGCGGCTACATCCTGCGCCGGCTGCTGCGCCGCGCCGTCCGGTCGATGAAGCTGCTCGGCGTCGACGAGGCCACGCTGCCCGAGCTGCTGCCGGTCTCCCGCGACGCGATGAGCGCCAGCTACCCCGAGCTGGCCACCGACTTCGCGCGCATCTCCTCGGTCGCCTACGCCGAGGAGGAGGCGTTCCGCCGCACCCTCACCTCCGGGACGGCGCTGTTCGACACCGCCGTCTCGCAGGCCAAGGCGGCGGGCGCGGCCACCCTCTCCGGCGAGCAGGCGTTCTCCCTGCACGACACCTACGGCTTCCCGATCGACGTCACCCTGGAGATGGCCGCCGAGCAGGGCGTGACCGTCGACGAGGCCGGCTTCCGCGCGCTCATGCAGCAGCAGCGCGACCGCGCCCGCGCCGACGCCCGCGCCAAGCGCACCGGCTCGGTCGACGTCCTGGCCTACCGCCGGCTGCTCGCCGAGCACGGGCCCACCGACTGGCAGGCCTACGAGACGCTGCGCACCGACTCCCGCGTGCTCGCCGTCGTCTCCGACCTGACCGACTCCGACGGCGCCGAGACCGTCGCCGGGCCCGGCGAGGTCACCCGCGTCGTGCTGGACCGGACGCCGTTCTACGCCGAGTCCGGCGGCCAGGTCGCCGACGCCGGCGCGCTCGTCTGGGACGGCGGCCGGGCCGAGGTGCTCGACGTGCAGCGGCCGGTCAAGGGCCTGGTCGCCCACCAGGTGCGGGTCCTCGAGGGCGAGCTGCGGGCGGGGGTCTCCCTCACCGCCGAGGTGGACCGCGAGTGGCGGCTGTCGGCCTGCCAGGCGCACTCGGGCACCCACGTGGTGCACGCCGCGCTGCGCCAGGTGCTCGGCCCGCAGGCCCTGCAGTCGGGCTCCTACAACCGGCCCGGCTACCTGCGGCTGGACTTCGCCTGGCAGGGCGCGCTCACCGGCCAGCAGCGGACCGACATCGAGGACGTCGCCAACGCCGCCGTCCGCGCCGACCACACCGTCACCGCCTCCTGGATGACCCTGCCCGAGGCGCAGGCGATCGGCGCGCTGGCGCTGTTCGGCGAGACCTACTCCGAGCAGGTCCGCGTCGTGGAGATCGGCGGCCCCTGGTCGCGCGAGCTCTGCGGTGGCACGCACGTGCGCGGCAGCGCCCAGATCGGCACCCTCGCCCTCACCGGCGAGTCCTCGGTCGGCTCCGGCTCCCGCCGCGTGGAGGCCGCCGTCGGCCTGGAGGGCTTCCGCTACCTGGCCCGCGAGCGCGACCTGGTCCGCCAGCTCGGGGAGCTGCTCAAGACCCCGGCCGACGGCCTGGTGGAGCGGATCGGCGGCATCCTCGCCCGGCAGCGCGAGACCGACCGGGAGCTGGCCGACCTGCGCGCGCAGCAGACCCTCGCCGCCGCCGCCACGCTGGCCGCCGGGGCGGGCGACGTCGCCGGCGTCGCCGTGGTCACCGGCTCCCCGGAGGGGCTGGCCGGCGGCGACCTGCGCACCCTCGCCCTGGACGTCCGCGGGCGGCTGGGCGAGCGCCCGGCGGTGGTCTTGCTCGCCTCGGAGTCCGCGGGCAAGGTGGCGCTGGTGGCGGCGCTCACGCCGGCCGCGCAGCAGCTCGGCCTCTCGGCCGGGGACCTGATCAAGAACGCCGCCCCGCTGGTGGGTGGGCGTGGCGGTGGCAAGGCCGACGTCGCCCAGGGGGGCGGCACCGACCCGGGCGGCATCCCCGCGGCCCTGGCGGCCGGCGAGCAGGCGGTCCAGACCGCCGTCCGGAGGTGAGCTGAGATGCCCGAGCAGCGCTGGGACCCCGAGGAGACCGGCCCCGTCGGCGAGCGGCGCGTGCAGCGCCCCGCCGTCCCGCCGTCCCGACCGCGGCCCACCCCGCCGCCGGCCGAGCCGCCGGTCCCCAACGCGACGACCGAGATCGACCTGCGGCAGGGCTTCCCGCCGGTGCGCAACGAGACCACCGAGATCGACCTGTCCCGCGGGCTGCCCGCCGGGCTGCCGATCCCGCCGCGGCGCTCGCGGCAGGGCCGGCGGCTGGGCCTCGACGTCGGGACGGTGCGGGTCGGGGTCGCCCTGTCCGACCCGACGGGCACGCTCGCCAGCCCGCTGGAGACCGTCGCGCGGGCCCGCGACGAGTCCGATCTGGACCGGATCGCGGCGCTCGTCGTGGAACACGAGGTGACAGAGGTGATCGTGGGGGAGCCGCGACACCTCTCGGGAGCGTCGGGCGCCTCGGCGCGCGAGGCGCGTGCCTACTCTCGGGCACTGGCCGGGCGCATCGGAGACGTGCCCGTGCACCTCGTCGACGAAAGGCTCTCCACCGTGAGCGCAGCCGGTTCCCTCCGGGCGAGCGGGCTCGACAGCCGCCAGCAGCGCCCCGTGATCGACCAGGCCGCCGCCGTGGTCATCCTCCAGGCCTATCTCGACGCACAGCGGGGACGCTCGTGAGTTCGCCGACCCCGCCCGGTGAGCGGGGTCGCCACGCCCGGCCGGCCGGCGCCGGGCAGTCGCTGAGCGCCTGGGCGGCCGGCCTCCCGCGGCAGCAGGCACCGGTGCGCCCGGACCCGGTGACCGGCATCGCCCCGACCCCCGCGGCCCCGCCGCGGCGCCGCGCCGGGGTCATCGACCGCGAGCACGCGCCGGACTTCCCGATCGCGGACTACGCCCGCGAGCCCGATGCCCGCCACCCCGACGCGCGCCACCCCGCCGCCCGCCACTCCTCACCGGACGACGACCGCACCGGCCGGATCCCCGGCATGGGCGGCGACCCGCAGACCCCCGAGACCCCGGCGGGCGGCGGGCAGCACCCCAGCGCCCCGCTCCCGCCAATGCCGACCGGCACCTGGTCGCGGCTGCAGCGCCGCACCGACGTCCCGCCGGACGACGAGGCGACCGTCGCGCACCCCGCCGTCGGCGGGCCGGTGCCCCCGCCGCCGTCGGCGGCCGGGGACGATCCCGGGCCCGGCGGCGTCTCCGCCCCCCACGCCGAGCCCTCCGCCGACCCGCACGACGACGACTCCACCGGCGGCCTCGAGATGCTGGCCGACGACGAGCACCACGACGACCACCTCGACGTCGACCACGACGACGAGGACGCCACCCCCCGCCGCCGGCGCAAGCGCGGCCCGGTGACGCTCGTCCTGTCCTTCCTCGTCCTGGCCGGGCTCGTGGCCGGCATCGTCTTCGGCGGCAAGGCCCTCATCGGCCTGATCAACCCGGCCGACGAGGACTACACCGGCCAGGGCACCGGCAGCGTCCAGGTCCGCGTCGAGGACGGCGCCACGCTCAGCGACATCGGCCGCGCCCTCGTCGAGGCCGACGTCATCGCCTCGGTCGGGCCGTTCGTCACCGCCGCCGAGGCGACCCCGGCCGCCATGGGCATCCAGCCCGGCGTCTACGGCATGCGCTCGCAGATGAGCGGCCAGGCCGCCCTGGACCTGCTGCTCGACCCGGCCAGCCGGCTGTTCTCCCGCGTCACCATCCCCGAGGGCTACACGGTGCAGCGGGTGCTGGAGCGGCTGGCCGAGGAGACCGACACGCCGATCGAGGAGCTGACCCGCGTGGCCGCGAACCCGGCCGCGCTGGGGCTGCCGGCCTACGCCAACGGGCTGCTCGAGGGCTGGCTGTTCCCGGCCACCTACGACTTCGAGCCCGAGATGACGCCGGAGCAGATGCTCGGCCAGATGGTCACCCGCACCGTGCAGACCCTGGACTCCCTCGGCGTGCCCGAGGAGCAGCGGCTGACCCTGCTGACCAAGGCCAGCCTGGTGCAGGCCGAGGCGGCGCTGCCGGAGGACATGGGCATGGTCGCCCAGGTGCTGGAGAACCGGCTGGCGGTCGGCATGCCGCTGCAGCTGGACAGCACGGTCAACTACGCCACCGGCAACTCCGGCGTCACCACCACGGCGGCGGACCGGGCCAACCCCTCGCCGTACAACACCTACTTCCACGCCGGCCTCCCGCCGGGCGCGATCGGCAACCCGGGCGAGGACGCGCTCAACGCCGTCCTCACCCCGACGCCGGGGCCGTGGATCTACTTCGTCACGGTCAACCCCGACACCGGGGAGACCCGGTTCGCGGTGACCGGCGAGGAGCACGCCGCGAACGTGGCGCTGTTCCAGCAGTGGCTGCGGGAGAACCCGGACTGATGCGGGCGGCCGTCCTCGGCCGACCGGTGACGCACTCGCTCTCCCCGCTGCTGCACCGGTCGGCCTACGCCGCGCTGGGGCTGTCCGACTGGACGTACGACGCCCTGGACGTCGGCGCCGAGGAGCTGCCCGACCTCATCGCCGGCCTCGGGCCGGAGTGGCGCGGCTTCTCGGTGACCATGCCCTGCAAGCAGGCCGCGGTGCGCGCCGCCGACGTCGTGGAGCCGCTGCCGGCGCTGCTGGGCGCCGCCAACACGCTGGTGCGCACCGACGACGGCGGCTGGCGGGCGGAGAACACCGACGTCGCCGGCGTCGGCACCGCGCTGCAGCTGGGCCTGTCGCTCGACGCCGACGGCCGGGTGCCGCACGCGGCGATCCTCGGCGCCGGCGGGACGGCGGTCGCGGCGGCGGTGGCGCTGGCGTCGCTGGGCGCCGAGCAGGTCGACGTCGTCGTCCGCGAGCCCGCCCGGGCCGGCGAGGTGACCCGCGTGCTGGAGACCCTGGGGGTCGCCGCCACCGTGCACCGGCTGGCCGGGGCGGCCGTCGCCGCGCCGGTCGCCGTCAGCACGGTGCCCATCGACGGCCAGCCGGGCCTGCTCGACCTCGGCTGGCGCGCCGGGCAGACGGTGCTGGACGTGCTGTACGCGCCGTGGCCCACCCCGCTGGCCGGCGCGGTCACCGCCGCCGGCGGCACCGTGGTCAGCGGCCTCGAGGTGCTGTTCTGGCAGGCCACCGCGCAGGTCGAGCTCATGACCGGGTTGCCGGCGCCCCTGGAGGAGATGCGCCGGGCGCTCGAGGGCCGCCCGGGAGCCGGCAGCTGACCGGCTCCCTCGGCGAGGGGCTGGGCATCGGCGGCGTCGCGCTCGAGCCCGCGGCGGCCGCCGCCGTCGCCTGCGTGTGCGCGCTCGCCGTCGGGCCGTGGCTGGCCCGCCGCGGCGTCCGGCTGGCCCGCGGCGACGAGTCCGCCCGGCCCGCGCCGGCCGCGGTCCTCGCCACCACCGTCGCCTTCGGCGCGCTGGTGGCGGGCGTGCTGCTGCTGACCGGCGTCCGCCCCGCGGCCGTGGCCCTGGCCTGGGCGGCCGGTGCCGGGCTGGTGCTGGCCACCGTCGACCTGGCCGTGCACCGGCTGCCCGACCGGGTGCTGCTGCCGACGGCGGTCGCCTGCGCCACGGCGCTGCTGGTCGACGCCGCCGCCACCGGCAGCTGGCCCGCGCTCGGCCGGGCGGTGCTGGCCGGCGGGGCCGCCTTCGCGGTCGCGGCCCTCGCCGGCGCGCTGTCCGCCGGCGGGCTCGGCTTCGGCGACGTCAAGCTGCTCGGCCTGCTCGGGCTGCTGCTCGGCTGGGCCGGCTGGGGCGTGCTGCTCGCCGGCGTCTTCCTCGGGCTGCTGGTCGGGGCCGGCGGCTCGCTGCTGCTGGTGGCCACCCGCCGCGCCGGCTGGCGCACCGCCGTCCCGTTCGGGCCGCCGCTGCTGGCCGGCGCCGTCCTCGCCCTGGCGCTCGACGCCCCCGCGCTGCTCCTCTGAACGGGAGCCGTGCCCCCGGCTGGCAGAATCCCGGGCATGTTGCGCTGGCTGACCGCCGGTGAGTCGCACGGCCCTCAGCTCACCGCCATCCTCGAGGGGCTCCCCGCCGGCGTCGCCGTCCAGACCTCCGACCTCGACGCCGACCTCGCCCGCCGCCGCCTCGGCCACGGCCGGGGCGCCCGGATGTCGTTCGAGCAGGACGTCGTCTCCCTGACCGGCGGCGTCCGGCACGGCCGCACCCAGGGCGGGCCGATCGCCGTGCAGGTGGGCAACACCGAGTGGCCGAAGTGGCAGACGGTCATGGCCGCCGACCCGGTCGACCCGGAGGTGCTGGCCGGCCAGGCGCGCAACGCCCCGCTGACCCGCCCCCGCCCGGGCCACGCCGACCTGCCCGGCATGCAGAAGTACGGCTTCGACGACGCCCGCCCGGTGCTCGAGCGGGCCAGCGCGCGGGAGACCGCCGCGCGGGTGGCGCTCGGCGCCGTCGCCAGGGCGTTCCTGCGCCAGGCCCTCGACGTCGAGGTGGTCAGCCACGTCGTGGCCATCGGCCCGGTGCTCGCCCCCGAGGGCGTCGTCCCCGGGCCGGGCGACAACCCGCGCATCGACGAGGACCCGGTGCGCTGCGCCGACCCCGCCACGAGCGCCGCGATGACCGCCGAGATCGACGACGTCCGGAAGAACGGCGACACCCTCGGCGGGGTCATCGAGGTCGTCGTCCACGGCCTGCCGCCGGGGCTGGGCAGCCACGTGCACTGGGACCGCCGGCTGGACTCCCGGCTGGCCGGCGCGCTGATGGGCGTGCAGTCGGTCAAGGCCGTCGAGGTCGGCGACGGGCTGGAGACCGCCCGCCGCCGCGGCTCGGTGGCCCACGACGAGATCGTGCTGGCCGACGGCCGGGTGCAGCGGCTGTCCGACCGGGCCGGCGGCATCGAGGGCGGCATGACCAACGGCGAGGTGCTGCGGGTGCGCGCGGCGATGAAGCCGATCTCCACCGTGCCCCGGGCGCTGGCCACCGTCGACGTCGCCACCCGCGAGCCCGCCGTCGCGATCAACCAGCGCAGCGACGCCTGCGCCGTGCCCCGCGGCTCCGTGGTGATGGAGGCGATGGTCGCCCTCGTGCTCGCCGACGCGGTGCTGGAGAAGTTTGGCGGCGACTCGCTGCCCGAGACCCGCCGCAACGCCCGGGCCTACCTCGACGCGCTGCCGTTGCGGTGAGCGGTCCCGCGCTGGTCCTGGTCGGGCCGCCCACCTCCGGCAAGACGACGGTCGGCCGGGCGGTCGCGGCCGCCCGCGGCCTGGCGTTCCGCGACACGGACGCCGACGTCGAGGCCGCCACCGGCAGCCGGGTCGCCGACATCTTCGTCGACGCCGGCGAGGCGCACTTCCGCGATCTCGAGGAGGCCGCCGTCGCCCGCGCGCTGGCCGAGCACCACGGCGTCCTCGCCCTCGGCGGCGGCGCGGTGCTCTCCGACGCCACCCGCGCGCTGCTGGTCGCCCACGGCCGGGCCGGCGGCGTCGTCGTCTGGCTGGACGTCGACCTGGCCACCGCCGCCCGGCGGGCGGGGTTCAACCGGGACCGCCCGCTGCTGGCGCTGAACCCGCGGGCGGTGCTGCGCACCCTGCTGGAGGCCCGCGCCCCGCTCTACGCCGAGGTCGCGACCGCGACCGTGCACACGGGCGACCGCCCGTCCGAGGAGGTCGTCGCCGAGGTGCTCGCCCTGTTGCCGACGGAGGTCGCCCCGTGAGGCGGGTGACCGTCCCCGGCGAGAAGCCCTACGAGGTCGTCATCGGCCCCGGCGCGCAGACCGAGCTGGCCCTGGTGCTGGCCGGGACCCCGCGCGCCGCGGTGGTGCACGCCCCGCCGCTGGCCGCGCTGGCCGGCGCGGCGGTGGAGACCCTGCAGACCGCCGGGGTCGCCGCCGAGGCCGTCGTCGTCCCGGACGGCGAGGCCGCCAAGACCGCCGAGGTCGCGGCCGGCGCCTGGGAGGAGTTCGGCCGGCTCGGGCTGACCCGCAGCGACGCCGTCGTCGGGGTCGGCGGGGGAGCGGTCACCGACCTCGCCGGGTTCCTCGCCGCCACCTGGGTCCGCGGCGTGCGGGTGGTGCACCTGCCGACCAGCCTGCTCGGCATGGTCGACGCCGCGGTCGGCGGCAAGACCGGCATCAACACCGGCGCGGGCAAGAACCTGGTCGGCGCGTTCCACCCGCCGGCCGGGGTGCTCGCCGACACCGACGTCCTCGCCGGGCTGCCCGAGGCCGAGTTCCGCTCCGGCCTGGCCGAGGTGGTCAAGTGCGGCTTCATCGCCGACGGCCGCGTCCTCGAGCTGCTCGAGGCCGACCCCACCGGCCGGCGCGACACCGCGGAGCTGATCGAGCGCGCCGTGCAGGTGAAGGCCGACGCGGTCGGGGAGGACCTGTTCGACACCGGCCGCCGGGAGTTCCTCAACTACGGCCACACCCTGGCCCACGCCATCGAGCGGGTGGAGGACTTCGGGTGGCGGCACGGCGAGGCCGTCGCCGTCGGGCTCGTCTTCGCCGCCGAGCTCGGCGGGCAGGCCGGCCTGCTGTCCCGCGCCGAGGTCGACCGGCACCGCTCCCTGGTCGAGGCGATGGGCCTGCCCACCCGCTACGCCGGCGACTGGGCGACGCTGCAGGGCGTCATGCGGATCGACAAGAAGGCCCGCGGGGCGACGCTGCGCTTCGTCGTCCTGGACGGCATGGGCCACCCGCGGATCCTGACCGACCCCGACCAGGCGTGGCTGGACGCGGCGTGGGCCGCCGTCGCCGGCTGACCCCGACCCCCGACCCGACGGAGACGACGTGACCATCCAGGTGCTGAACGGCGCCAACCTCGGGCGGCTCGGCACCCGCGAGCCCGCGGTGTACGGGACGACGACGCACGACCAGCTCGTCGAGCTCCTCGAGGCCGCCGGTGCCCAGCTCGGCCTGCACGTGCGGGTGCGGCAGACCGACGACGAGGGCGAGCTGCTGCGCTGGGTGCACGAGGCCACCGACGCCGGCGACCCGATCGTGGTCAACCCCGGCGGCTGGACGCACACCTCGGTCGTGCTGCGCGACGCGCTGGCGGCGACCACCGCCCCGGTGGTGGAGGTGCACATCAGCAACGTGCACGCCCGCGAGGAGTTCCGCCGGCACTCCTACGTCTCGCCGGTCGCCTCCGGGGTGATCGCCGGGCTCGGCGTCGACGGCTACGTGCTGGCGCTGCGCTGGCTGGCCGCCCGGGACGCCCGGTGAGGCGACAGCGAGTGAGCATCGCAGCGAGCTCTGCGAGCGAGGAGCGGAGCGAGCGCGGAGCCGAACGGAGGGCGTCGTGAACACGGCCGGACGCCGCGAGCGGTTGCGGGCCGTCGCCGCCGAGCGGGGGCTGGACGCCGTCCTGGTGACCGACCTGCTCAACGTCCGGTACCTCACCGGGTTCACCGGCTCCAACGGGGTGCTGCTGCTGCGCACCGTGCCCTCGTCCGCGCATCCCGACCTGTTCGGCACCGACGGCCGCTACACCACCCAGGCCGCGACCCAGGTGCCCGACCTCGAGGTCCTCGTCGACCGGGGCACCGTCGCGGCGCTGGCCCGCGCGGCGGTGCGCGGCGGGGCCGGCCGGATCGGCTTCGAGAGCCACGTCGTCACCGTCGACGGCCTCGCCGGCATCGAGCGGGTGCTCGCCGACGCCGCCCGCGGCGGGACCGTGCCGGAGCTGGCCGGCGTGCGACGGGCCGTCGAGGAGCTGCGCGCGGTCAAGGACGACGACGAGGTCGCCGCGCTGCGGCGCGCGTGCGCGGTCGCCGACGCGGCGCTGGCCGAGCTGGCGTCCGAGGGCGCGCTGCGGCCCGGCCGCACCGAGCTGCAGGTCGGCCGGGAGCTCGACGCCCGGATGCTGCACCTGGGCGCGGAGGCGCCGTCGTTCGAGACGATCGTCGCCGCCGGCGCCAACTCCGCGATCCCGCACCACCGGCCCGACACGACGGTGCTGCGCGAGGGCGACTTCCTCAAGATCGACTTCGGCGCGACCGTCGACGGCTACCACTCCGACATGACCCGCACGCTCGTCCTCGGGCACGCGGCGGACTGGCAGCGCGAGGTCTACGAGCTGGTGGCCGCCGCCCAGGCCGCCGGCCGCGCCGCGCTGGCGGTCGGCGCGGACGTCGTCGCGGTCGACGCGGCCGCGCGGGACGTCATCGCCGCGGCCGGCCACGCCGAGCACTTCGGCCACGGGCTGGGGCACGGCGTCGGGCTGGAGATCCACGAGGCGCCGGGCATCGGCCCGCTGGGCGCGGGTAGTCTGGCCGCCGGCATGGCCGTCACCGTGGAGCCGGGGGTCTACCTGCCCGGCCACGGCGGTGTCCGGATCGAGGACACCCTGATCGTCACGGACGACGAGCCCGAGTTGTTGACCCTCACGAGCAAGGAACTGCTGGTCATCTGATGGCTACCACCAACGACCTCAAGAACGGCATGGTCCTCAACCTCGACGGCCAGCTCTGGTCCGTCACCGAGTTCCAGCACGTCAAGCCCGGCAAGGGCGGCGCCTTCGTGCGCACGACGCTGAAGAACGTGCTCTCGGGCAAGGTCGTGGACAAGACCTTCAACGCCGGCACCAAGGTCGAGACCGCCAACGTCGACAAGCGGAACATGACCTACCTGTACAAGGACGGCGCCGACTTCGTCTTCATGGACGGCGACACCTACGACCAGATCCACGTGCCGGACGCCACGGTCGGCGGCGGCGCGGACTACCTGCTGGAGAACACCGAGGTCGTCGTCGCGGTGCACGACGGCACCCCGCTGTACGTCGAGCTGCCGGTGACCATGGAGCTCGTCGTCCAGCACACCGACCCGGGCCTGCAGGGCGACCGCTCCACCGGCGGCACGAAGCCCGCCACCCTGGAGACCGGCGCGCAGATCCAGGTGCCGCTGTTCGTCAACACCGGCGACAAGCTCAAGGTCGACACCCGCGACGGCCGGTACCTCGGCCGCGCCAACTGAGCGCCTCGACCCGAGCGACGACCCGACCCCGCATGGCTGCCCGAAGCAAGGCCCGCAAACGTGCCGTCGACGTCCTCTACGAGGCCGACCTCCGCGGCTCCGACCCGCTGGCCGTGCTGCGCGACCGCATCGCCGAGGGCCAGCCGCCGGTGGCCGAGCACACCGTGCGGCTGGTCGAGGGCGTGGCAGAGCACACCGCGCGCATCGACGGGCTGATCGACACCCACGCGCGGGGCTGGTCGCTGCAGCGGCTCCCCGACGTCGACCGGGCCATCCTGCGGATGGCGACCTACGAGCTGCTGTGGGCCGACGACGTCCCCGACCCCGTCGTCATCGACGAGGCCGTCGAGCTCGCCCGGACCCTGTCGACCGACGAGTCGCCGGCCTTCGTCAACGGGGTCCTCGGGGCGATCCTGGACGCCGAGGTCCCCGCCGGCTGACGGGGCCGGCACCTCCGGCCGGGCAACCCTGGCCGGGCCCCGGTTTTGGGGGGTCCCGCGCCCCCGTCCGGAGGGATCCGCGCTGGTCGCGGCGCCAGCAACCTGGGGGACGGAGATCCCGACGCCGGCCCGCGCCGGCCGGGACCCGGCCGGGCAGGGGCCCGGTCACCGGAGCCCGAGGGAGCCCGTCGCCGTGACGCGCCAGCCGCAGCAGACCCGTCCCCGTCGCCGGCGATGGGGGGTGACGGTGGCCGCCAGCGCGGTGGCGCTGCTCGCGCCCGCGCTCGTCGGCACCGCGCCGGCCTCGGCCACGCCCACCGGCCCGGGCGTCGGGCTGAACAAGAACATCACCGTCTTCCACAACCTCGACTTCGTCGGCGTCTTCGGCTACGGCTCGCCCGGCTCGACCATCCGGGTCGAGGTGATCCGCGCCGGCGTCGTCATCGGCGTCGCGCAGGGCCCCGCCTGGTCGACCCCCGAGGGCGTCGGTCTGGAGGTCAACCACGGCCTCGAGACCGGGACGCCGCTGCCCGGGGACTGCTGGGCCGGTGGCGTTCCGGACATCCGGCCCGGCGACCGCGTCGTGGTGACGGCGGGGACCCTCCGCAACGAGGTCACCGTCGACGACATCCGGTTCACGGGGCCCCCGGAGGCCGACCCGGTGACCTCGGACGTCCTCGTCCACGGGATCGCCAAGCGGGCCGACGGGACCGTCATCCCCCCGTCCGCGCTGGACTCCGGCGAGTTCCGCAACGAGAGCGGCAAGTACCGGGCCACCCCGGACGTGATCGAGGCGACGCCCGGCGTCGACGGCGGGTTCACCATGCGCTACCGCGCGCCCTACACCGGCTTCCGCAACAGCGACGGGCTCACCGAGGCGCAGCGCCGGCAGGCGCTGCTCACCGAGGACGGGCACGCGGCCGGCTTCGGGCACGTCGAGCCGCTGCCCCGCGAGACCATGCTGGTCGACGGCATCGCCGACGTGACCGGCCCCGCGCCGGGCTGCGAGAACTTCCAGCAGGACCTCCTGCCGCCGCGGGTGGCCACCCAGACCCCGGCGCCGGACACCCGCGACGTCGGCCGCGCCACCAACGTCACCCTCGGCCTGACCGAGACCGTGACCGGGCTGAGCGCCCAGACCTTCACCCTCACCGCGAGCGACGGCCAGGCGGTGCCCGCCCAGGTCTCCTACAACCGCACCACCGGTGCGGCGACCCTCAACCCCTTCCCGGGCACCACCGAGACCCTGCGGAGCGGCACCCGCTACACCGCCACGGTCGACGGCGCGGTGACCGACGCCGCGGGGAACGCCCTGCAGCGCACGTCGTGGTCGTTCACGACCGCCGGCGAGGGGCCGGACAACGACCGGACCGCCCCGACGGTCACCAGCAGGACCCCCGGCGCCGCCGCGACCGGGGTCGGCACGGCGGCCAACGTGCTGATCGGGTTCAGCGAGGCGATGGCCCGGCCCGGCGCGGACGCGGTGTACCTGCAGACGGCCGACGGCGTGCGGGTGCCGGCCGCGGTCGCCTACAACGCGACCACCAACACGGTGATCGTGAACCCGACCGACTCCCTCGCCGCCGGCACCGGCTACGACGTGGTGCTCACGGCGGGGGTGACCGACGTGGCGGGGAACCCGGTGCAGGCCGAGACCTGGCGGTTCACGACCGCGGGTGCGCCCGCGCCGACCGGTGACACGGTCGCGCCCACGGTGGTCTCCCGGTCGCCGGCATCGGGGGCGACCGCGGTCGGGACGACGGCCAACGTGCTCATCGGGTTCAGCGAGGCGATGGCCCGGCCCAGCGCCGAGGCGGTGTACGTGCAGACGACCGCGGGGGTGCGGGTCCCGGCCGCGGTGAGCTGGAACGCGACCACGAACACGGTGATCGTCAACCCGACCGACTCCCTGGCCGAGGGGACCGCCTACCAGGTGGTGCTGACCGCGGGCGTCACGGACGTGGCCGGCAACCCGGTGCAGGCCGAGACCTGGCAGTTCGCCACCCGCAGCGCCGCGCCGACCGGTGACACGGTCGCGCCCACGGTGGTCTCCCGGTCGCCGGCATCGGGGGCGACCGCGGTCGGGACGACGGCCAACGTGCTCATCGGGTTCAGCGAGGCGATGGCCCGGCCGAGCGCCGAGGCGGTGTACGTGCAGACGACCGCGGGGGTGCGGGTGCCGGCCGCGGTGAGCTGGAACGCCACCACGAACACGGTGATCGTCAACCCGACCGACTCCCTGGCCGGGGGGACCGCCTACCAGGTGGTGCTGACGGCGGGGGTGACCGACGTGGCCGGCAACCCGGTGCAGGCCGAGACCTGGCAGTTCACCACCCGGTCCGCCTGAGCGCGACGCACGAGGGGCCCGGCCGGGCCCCTCGTCCGTCGGAGGCCCACTCCGCCCGCCGGAGTGGGCCGTGCGGGCTCAGCGGTCGGTGCGGGGTGCCGCGGCGGCGAGCATCGCGGCCATGCGGGCGCTGGACTGCCGGCGCTGCACCCGGCGCAGCGCGGCGCGGCGGGAGGCGGCGAGCAGGAGGTCGCGGTCCTGGGCGGGCGGCGTGGCGACGGGCACGGGGGAGCTCCTCGGTCTGGGCTCGGCTGCTGATCGGCTGACGTCCCGGACGCTAGGGGCGGCCGCTGACACTTCCCTTGCAGCCGGCTTGCGGTGACCTGGGCGCCTCGTCCCCGCACCGGCCCGGGACGCGACGAGGCCCGGCCCCGCGGGTGCGGGACCGGGCCTCG
>NZ_JBJGZO010000051.1:0-19560 GCF_054050575.1 Blastococcus sp. SYSU D00868 | reverse complement strand
GCTGACACTCGCGATGTCAATCAACCAAAGGAATCCCAGCACCACGAACCCGAAGATCCGCAGCACCCGGGGTATTACTTGGCACTGACTTTCGGCACGCTGTTGAGTTCTCAAGGAACGGACGCGCGAAGAACCCGACCCCCTGTGAGGAGGCCTTCGTCGTCGGCGGCTTGTCCTACCTTACGCCGCTCCGGGGCGACCCTCGCGGGCCCTCCCCTCGCGGCCCCTCTCGGGGTCCCGCGCGGCGCAGAGAGAAAGTTACGCGCCTGTCGGTTGCCGTGTCAAACGCGTCCGGGGGTGACGGTCGACACCCGGCCGGAACCGGCGCGTCACCTGGCGTTCACGCGCCAGCGGGCTCCTCAGGGCGCGGACGGGCCACGCTGTACACCGGCCACGGCCCGCTTCCCCCGGCGCAGCACGAGCCACCCGCCGGGCAGCCAGTCGGCGTCCCCCGGGACGGCCTCGGCGTCGGTCACCCGCTCGTTGTTCAGGTACGCGCCGCCCTCCTTCACGGTGCGTCGCGCCTCGGAGAGGCTGGACGCGAGGCCGGTCAGCTGGAGCAGCTGCGCGACCGAGGGCACGTCGCCGTCCACGGTGACGCTGCCGGCCTCCCGCAGGGCCGCGCCGAGCGTCTCGGGTCCCAGGCCGGAGAGCTCCTCGCGACCGAACAGGGCCCGCCCCGCCGCCTCGGCCTGGCGGAGCTCCTCCGGGCCGTGCACGAGCAGGGTCAGCTCCTCGGCCAGCGCCCGCTGCACCGCCCGCGAGGCCGGGCGCTCGGTGCTCTCCGCGACCAGCGCCGCCACCTCGTCGGCCGGCCGCTCCGAGAAGAGCGGCAGCCAGGTGAGCGCGTCGGCGTCGTCGGCGTTGAGCCAGAACTGGAAGAAGGCGTAGGGCGAGGTGAGCGCGGGGTCGAGCCAGACGGTGCCGCCCTCGCTCTTCCCGAACTTCTGCCCGTCGGACTTGGTGACCAGCCGGGTGGCCAGCGCGTGCACGGCGGCGCCCTCGGTGCGGCGCACCAGGTCGATGCCGGCGGTCAGGTTGCCCCACTGGTCGGAGCCGCCGCTCTGCAGCGTGCAGCCGTGCCGGCGGTAGAGCTCGCGGAAGTCGTTGGCCTGCAGGATCTGGTAGCTGAACTCGGTGTAGCTGATCCCCGCCTCGGAGTTCAGCCGGGCCGACACCGCCTCCTTGGCCAGCATCCGGCCGACCCGGAAGTGCTTGCCGAGGTCGCGGAGGAAGTCGATCGCCGACAGCGGCTCGGTCCAGGACAGGTTGTCCACGTAGATCGGCGGGCGCAGCCCGTCGCGCTCGGCCGGGACGTCGAGGAACGGCGCCACCTGCCGGCGGATGCTGTCCACCCAGCCGGCCACGGTCGACCGGTCGTTGAGCTGGCGCTCGGCGGTCGGGCGCGGGTCGCCGATCAGGCCGGTGGCGCCGCCGACGAGCACGATCGGCTGGTGGCCGGCCCGCTGCAGGGCCCGCAGCACCATGAACTGCACGAGGTGGCCGACGTGCAGGCTCGGCGCGGTCGGGTCGAACCCGCAGTAGTAGGTGACGGGGCCGTCGGCGAGGTGCTTGCGCAGCTCGTCCTCGTCGGTGCTCTGGGCGATCAGCCCGCGGCGGTGCAGCTCGTCGATCACGTCCGTCACGGGACACCATCCTGCCCGGCGTCCCGGCGCCGGCGCTTGCCACCCGGCCGGAACGCGCTGACCGACCCCGCGTCGGTCTCCCAGAACCGCCAGGGCAGCTCGGTCGCCACGCTGATCCCCACCCGCGGGCCCGCGGAGACCCCGGCCGGCGGCGGGCCGGCGTGCAGCCGGACCGGTGAGGCGGGGTCGAGCAGGTCCGCGCCGCGGTCGCCGGGCCCGATCGCCAGCGCCTGGGTGAGCCGGGCCGGACCGCGGGCCAGGTCCCGCGCCGCGCGGGCAGCGGGACGGCGGGCCCGCGCGAGCGGCTCCCCCGCCACCACCTCGCCGGCGCGCAGGAGCACGGCCGAGCCGCGGCCCTCCGGCCCGACGACGACGTTGGCGCACCAGTGCACGCCGTAGCTGAAGTACACGTACAGCCGCCCCGGCGGGCCGAACATGATGGCCGCGCGCGGGGTCGGGCCGCGGTGGGCGTGCGAGGCCGGGTCCTCCCCCGCCCCGGAGTAGGCCTCCACCTCCGTCAGCCGCAGGACGACGCGCCCCTCCGGCCGGTCGGTGACCACGAGGCAGCCGAGCAGGGCCGGGGCCACGACGTCGACCGGCCCGAGCAGCTGCTCCGCGGTGAGCAGCCGGCCGGGGTCCACCGGGTCGGACGGTGCAGCGCTCAGAGCGCCGCCGCCACGGGCGAGGACGACGCCCAGTCCGCGTGCTGCCGCGCCAGCTCGGCCAGCTGGGTGAGCTGGCTGGCGACCCGCTCCGGCGCCGTCCCCCCGCGGGCCTTCCGGGCGGCCAGCGCGCCGCGGACCGAGAGCACCGAGCGCACCTCGGGGGTGAGCCGCTCGTCGATGCCGGCCAGCTGCGCGTCGTCCAGCTCGTCGAGCTCGAGGCCCGCGGACTCGCAGAAGGCGACCATCTCGCCGGAGATCTCGTGCGCCGACCGGAACGGCACCCCCTGCCGCACGAGCCACTCGGCGACGTCGGTGGCGAGCGCGAACCCCTGCGGCGCGGCGGCCTCGAGCACCTCCGGGCGCAGGGTCAGGGTGGCGACCATCCCGGTGACGGCGGGCAGCAGCAGGAGCAGCTGCTCCATGGAGTCGAAGACCGGCTCCTTGTCCTCCTGCAGGTCCCGGTCGTAGGCCAGCGGCAGGCCCTTGAGCATGGTCAGCAGGCCGGTCAGGTTGCCGACGAACCGGCCGGACTTGCCGCGGGCCAGCTCGGCGATGTCGGGGTTCTTCTTCTGCGGCATGATCGACGACCCGGTCGCCCAGGCGTCGTCGAGGACGGCCCAGCCGAACTCGGTCGACGTCCAGAGGACGACCTCCTCCCCCAGCCGGGACAGGTGGACGCCGAGCAGCGCCGCGGCGAAGCAGAACTCCGCGGCGAAGTCGCGGTCGCTGACGCCGTCGATCGAGTTGTCGGAGGCGCGGTCGAAGCCGAGCTCGGCGGCGACGGCGTCGGGGTCCAGCGGCAGCGAGGAACCGGCGAGCGCGCCGGAGCCGTAGGGGCTGACGGCGGTACGGCGGTCCCAGTCGCGGAGCCGGTCGACGTCGCGGGCGAGGGCGTGCGCGTGCGCCAGCAGCTGGTGGGCGACGAGGACCGGCTGCGCGTGCTGGAGGTGCGTCATGCCGGGCGCGGCGACGTCGGCGTAGCGCTCGGCGAGCCCGACCAGCGCGTACTCCAGCGAGGCCAGCTCGCCGACCAGCGCGCGGACGTTGTGCCGCAGGTACAGCCGCAGGTCGGTGGCGATCTGGTCGTTGCGGCTGCGGCCGGCGCGCAGCTTGCCGCCCAGCGCGCCGAGCTTCTCGGTGAGGCCCCGCTCGAGGGCCTCGTGCACGTCCTCGTCGGACTCCTGCGGGCCGAAGGTGCCGGCGGCGACCTCGGCGGAGAGCTCGGTGAGCGCGCCGACCATCCGGTCGAGCTCGTCGTCGGTGAGCAGGCCGCCGCGGTGCAGCACCCGGGCGTGCGCGCGGGAGCAGGCCAGGTCGAAGGGCGCCAGCGTCCAGTCGAAGTGCGTCGACTTGCTCAGGGCGGCCATGGCCGGGGACGGCCCGCCGCCGAAGCGGCCGCCCCACAGCCGGGTGTGCGTGGGCTGCGGTTCGGCGGTCACGAGGCGGGGTCCTCCAGGTCGGCGTTCAGTTCGGGGTAGACGGGCGGGGTGCGCCGGGCGAGCGCGGCGAGCCGCTCGGCCAGCGCCGAGCCGCCGTCGGGCTCGCGGGACACCACCAGCACAGTGTCGTCGCCGGCGATCGTGCCCAGGACGTCGGGGAGGCCGACCTTGTCCAGGGCCGAGGCGAGGAACTGCGCGGCGCCCGGCGGGGTGCGCAGCACGGCGAGGTTGGCGCTGCCCTCGGCGTTGGTGAGGAGGTCGGCGAGCAGCCGGGTGAGCCGGGCGGGGGCGGCCTGCGCCGGCCGCAGCGGCGCGTTCTCCGGCGGCAGCACGTAGCTGGCCGGCGCGCCGTCGGAGCCGCGCATCTTCACCGCGCCCAGCTCGTCGAGGTCCCGGGACAGGGTCGCCTGGGTGACCTCGACGCCCGACTGCGCCAGCAGCGCCGCCAGCTGTGTCTGCGAGGTGACGGCTTGAGCCTCGATCAGCTCGCGGATGCGCGCCTGGCGGGCGCTGCGGGACAGCGCACCGGTCATCGTCGGACGGACCTCATCGGGCACGCTCCAGGAGCCAGGCGAGGAGGGCCTTCTGCGCGTGCAGCCGGTTCTCCGCCTCGTCCCACACCACGCTCTGCGGGCCGTCGATCACCGCGGCGGCGATCTCCTTGCCGCGGTAGGCGGGCAGGCAGTGCAGCACGACCGCGTGCGTGGCAGCCCGCGCCAGGGCCGCCTCGTCGACGGCGTAGGGCAGGAACGGGGCGATGCGCTCCTCGTACTCCGACTCCTGGCCCATGGAGACCCACGTGTCGGTGACCAGAACGTCGGCGCCGTCGGCCGCGGCGGCCGGGTCCGCGGTCCACTGCACCGAGCCGCCGGTCTCCGCGGCGATCGCCGCGGCGCGCTTGAGCACCGACGGGTCGGGCTGGAAGGCCTCCGGCGAGCCGATCCGCACGTGCATGCCGGCGGTGGCGCCGCCCAGCAGGTAGCTGTGCGCCATGTTGTTGGCGCCGTCGCCGAGGTAGCTCATCGTGAGGCCGGCCAGCTCGCCCTTGTGCTCGGCGACCGTCTGCAGGTCGGCGAGGATCTGGCAGGGGTGGAACTCGTCGGTGAGCGCGTTGACCACCGGCACCCGGCTGGCCGCGGCCATCGCCTCGATCCGGTCCTGGCCGAAGGTCCGCCAGACGATCGCCGACACCTGCCGGTCGAGCACGCGGGCGGTGTCCTCGATCGGCTCGCCGCGGCCCAGCTGGCTGGCGGCGGCGTCGATGACCAGCGGGTAGCCGCCGAGCTCGGCGACGCCCACGGAGAAGGAGACCCGGGTGCGGGTGGAGGGCTTGTCGAACAGCACCGCCACCGCCCGCGGCACGCCGTTCGCCGCCCGCAGCGGCGTGGGCGCGGCCTCGGTGTGCCGGGTCCGCTTGAGCTCCGCGGCGAGCGCGAGGACCTCGGCCTGCTCGGCGGGCGACAGGTCGTCGTCCCGCAGGAAGTGACGCGTCACGAGCCGGCCACCGCGGCGTCGAGCGCCGCCGGCAGCGCGGCGACGAAGGCGTCGACCTGCGCGTCGGTGAGCACCAGGGACGGCGCCAGCCGGACGACGTCCGGCGCGACGGCGTTGACCAGGAACCCCGCCTCGCGGAGCGCGGCCTCGGCGGCGGCCGCCACCGGCGCGGTGAGGACGACGCCGAGCAGCGCGCCCCTCCCCCGCACGCCGGACACCGTGGCGTGCCCGAGCCCCTCGATGCCGGCGGTGAACCGGTGCTCGAGCTCCTTGGCGCGCTCCAGCAGCCCCTCGTCGCGGATGGTGTCGAGCACCGCGAGCGCGGCCGCCGCGGCGATCGGGTTGCCGCCGAAGGTCGAGCCGTGCGCCCCGGCGGTCATCAGCTCCGCGGCGTCGCCGAAGGCCAGCGCGGCGCCCATCGGCAGGCCGCCGCCGAGCGCCTTGGCCAGGGTGATCACGTCGGGCTGCAGGCCGTCGGCCTGGTGGGCGAACCAGTGCCCGGTGCGGCCGATGCCGGTCTGCACCTCGTCGACGGCGAACAGCGCCCCGGCGCCGGCCGCCGTCGAGGCGGCCGCGGCCAGGTAGCCGGCCGGCGGGGGCTGGACGCCGCCCTCGCCCAGCACCGGCTCGAGCAGCACCATCGCGGTGGCGTCGGTGACCGCGCCGGCCAGGGCGTCGGCGTCCCCGTAGGGCACGTGGGACACCCCGCCGGGCAGCGGCGCGAACGCGGCGGCCTTGGACGGCTGGCCGGTGAGCGCGAGCGCGCCCATCGTCCGGCCGTGGAAGGCGCCCTCGGCGGTCACGACCTCGGTGCGGCCGGTCAGCCGGCTGAGCTTGAACGCGGCCTCGTTGGCCTCGGCGCCGGAGTTGCAGAAGAAGACCCGGCCGGGCCGGCCGGCGAGCTCCAGCAGCCGCTCGGCCAGGGCGACGCCCGGCTCGTGCATGGCCAGGTTGGAGACGTGGCCGAGGGTCTGCGCCTGCCGCGTGACCGCCTCGACGACCCGGGGGTGCGCGTGGCCGAGGATCGTGGTGGCGATGCCGCCGAGCAGGTCGGTGTACTCGCGGCCGTCGACGTCCCAGACGGTGGCGCCCGCGCCGCGGGCCAGCGCGACCGCGGGGGGCCGGTAGTTGCCCATCATCACGGCCGACCAGCGGCGGGCCAGCTCCCCGGTGTGCGTCGTCGTCATGCTGTCGCCTCCTCCTCGTCGGTCGGGTCGAGGGCCGGCTGCGCGGGGACGACCATCGTCCCGGTGCCCTCGGTCGTGAACATCTCCAGCAGCAGGGCGTGCGGGGTGCGGCCGTCGACGACGGTCGCCCGCTTCACCCCGCCCTCGACCGCCCGCAGGCAGGCGGCCATCTTCGGCACCATCCCGGAGTCGAGATCCGGCAGGATCTCGGCCAGCTCGGCGGCGTCGATCTGCTGCACCAGCGAGCCCCGGTCGGGCCAGTCGGCGTAGAGCCCCTCGACGTCGGTGAGGACGACGAGCTTCACCGCGCCCAGCGCGACGGCGACCGCGGCCGCGGCGGTGTCGGCGTTGACGTTGTGCACCACGCCGTCGGCGTCGGGGGCGACGGTGGCGATCACCGGGATGTGCCCGGAGTCCAGCAGCGCCCGCACCGGCCCGGCGTCCACCTCGACGACGTCGCCGACCAGGCCGACGTCGACCGGTTCGCCGTCCACCAGCGCCGACGTCCGCTCGGCGCGGAACAGGCCCCCGTCCTCCCCGGACAGGCCCACGGCCAGCGGGCCGTGCTGGTTGATCAGCCCGACGACCTCGGGCGTCACCTGCCCGGTGAGCACCATCCGGACGACCTCGATGGTCTCCTCGGTGGTCACCCGCAGGCCGCCGCGGAACTCGCTGGCGATGCCGAGCCGGCCGAGCATCTCGGTGATCTGCGGGCCGCCGCCGTGGACGACGACGGGCAGGATGCCGCAGGTCCGCAGGAAGACCATGTCCTCGGCGAAGGCGCGGCGGCACTCCTCGTCGACCATCGCGTGGCCGCCGTACTTGATCACCACGACGTTGCCGTGGAACTCCTTGAGCCACGGCAGCGCCCCGGTGAGGACGGCGACCTTGAGCGCGTCGCCCTCCGGGTCGTACCTCCGCATCTTGCGGGTGGTGCCGATGCGGCGGCGCACGGCCGGCACCTCGGGCGCGCGCTCGTCGACCCGGACGTCGGGCGGGGTCGGGTCCTGGTGCTCGCTCATGTGGAGTACGCCGAGTTCTCGTGCACGTAGGCGATGGACAGGTCGTTGGTCCAGATCGTCGCCTGCTGGTCGCCGGCCCTGAGGTCGACGTCGATGGTGATCTCCCGGCCGGTGAGGTCGACGCCCTCGCGCGGGTCCCCGATCGCGCCGCCCCGGCAGACGGTGACCCCGTTGATGGTCACGTCCACCCGGTCGGCCTCGAAGGCGGCGTCGGTGGTGCCGATCGCGGCGAGCACCCGGCCCCAGTTGGGGTCGTTGCCGAACAGCGCCGTCTTGAGCAGGTTGTTCCGGGCGCAGGCCCGGCCGGCGGTGAGCGCGTCCTCGACCGTGGCGGCGTTGCGGACGGTGATCGCGATGTCCTTGGTCGAGCCCTCGGCGTCGGCGAGCAGCTGCATCGCGAGGTCGGTGCAGGCCGCGGTGAGCGCGTCGGTGAGCTCCTCGGCGCCCGGGGTCACCCCGCTCGCGCCGTTGGCCATGACGATCACCGTGTCGTTCGTGGAGAGGCAGCCGTCGGAGTCGACCCGCTCGAAGCTCATGCTGGTGGCCGTCGCCAGCGCGGACCGCAGCACCTCGGGCGCGACCACCGCGTCGGTGGTGAGGACGACGAGCATCGTGGCCAGGCTGGGGGCGAGCATGCCGGCGCCCTTGGCCATGCCGCCGACGGTCCAGCCGGCCCGCTGCTGCACCGCGGTCTTGGGCACCGAGTCGGTGGTCATGATGGCGCGGGCGGCGTCGGGCCCGCCGTCGCCCGACAGGCTCTTCGCGGCGTCGGTGACCCCGGGCAGCAGCCTGTCCATGGGCAGCCGCACCCCGATGAGCCCGGTGCTGGCCACGGCGACGTCGATCGCGCCGAGGCCGAGCGCGGCCGCGGTGTGCTCGGCGGTGGCGTGGGTGTCGCCGAAGCCCTCCGGCCCGGTGCACGCGTTGGCGCCGCCGGAGTTGAGGACGACGGCCCGCAGCCGGCCGGTCGAGAGCACCTGCCGGCTCCACTGCACCGGGGCGGCCGGGAAGCGGTTGGTGGTGAAGACGGCGGCCGCGGCGTCGTCCGGTCCGTCGTTGACGACGAGGGCCACGTCGGGCGCGCCGGTCGACTTGAGCCCGGCGGCGACGCCGGCGGCCCGGAAGCCCTGGGGCGAGGTGACGGTCACGGCGCGACCCCCACGAGCGGCAGGCCGGTGGGCTCCGGCAGGCCCAGGGCGAGGTTGGCGCACTGGATCGCCGCTCCCCCGGTGCCCTTGGTGAGGTTGTCGACCGCGGCGACCACGACCAGCCGGCCGGCGTCGGGGTCGACCGCGAGCTGGAGCGCCACGGTGTTGGCGCCGAGCACCTGCGCGGTGGTCGGCCACTGCCCCTCGGGGAGCAGGTGCACGAACGGCTCGTCGGCGTAGGCCTTGGCGTAGGCGGCCCGGGCGGCGTCGGCGTCGACCCCCGGCGCGAGCCTCGCCGAGCAGGTGGCGAGGATGCCCCGGCTCATCGGCACCAGCGTCGGGGTGAAACTGATCGACACGGGCGCGCCGGCCGCCTGGGACAGCGTCTGGACCATCTCCGGGGTGTGCCGGTGGACGCCGCCGACGCCGTAGGCGCTGACCGAGCCCATCACCTCGCTGCCGAGCAGGTGCGGCTTGGCCGACTTGCCGGCGCCGGAGGTCCCGGAGGCGGCGACGACCACGACCTCGGGCTCGACCAGCCCGGCGGCCAGCGCCGGGGCCATCGCCAGGGTGACCGAGGTGGGGTAGCAGCCGGGGACGGCGATCCGCCGCGCGCCGGTGAGCCGCTCCCGCTGGCCGGGCAGCTCGGGCAGCCCGTAGGGCCAGGTGCCGGCGTGCCCGGAGCCGTACCACCGCGTCCAGGCCGCGGGGTCGTTGAGCCGGTGGTCGGCGCCGCAGTCGATGACGAGGGTGTCCGCGGGCAGCGCGGCGGCGACCTCGGCGGACTGCCCGTGCGGCAGGGCGAGGACGACGACGTCGTAGCCGGCCAGGTCCTCGGGGCCGCTGGGCCGCACCTCGAGGTCGGCGTAGGGCAGCAGGTGGGGCTGGAGCTCACCGAGGCGTCGGCCGGCGCTCGATGCCGCGTGCACCCCGGTCAGCCGGAGGCTCGGGTGCCCGGCCAGCAGCCGGCACACCTCACCCCCCGCGTACCCGGTGGCGCCGGTGACCCCGACCGTCCACGTCCGCGATGCGCTCACGATGCATGACCATACACGGTTATGCATGACCGTTCATCACGGGTGCCCCCGGCACTGCGGTCCCCGGGATGCTCCGCCGCTGCCCACGGGGAGTGGGCAGCGGCGGAGCATCGGGATGGGGACGGCGCCCGGGGACGGGGGACGGCGTCCGGGGGGCGCCGGGCCTGCGGGGGTCAGCCGCCGTAGCCGGCGAGCTTCGCCTCGGCCTCGGTGACGCCCCGGGAGAAGCGGCGGACGTACTCGGCCTCGAGCTGGTCGGTGCGCTCGCGGTGGTTGGCCCACGCGCCGGCGGAGCCGGTGCGGAGGATGTCGTGCCGCTTCTCGTAGAGGTGGGCGAGCTCGCGGTTGAGGTCCTCGTCGGAGATCTCGGCCATGGCCGGTGGGTGCAGCATGACCCCGACCCTAGGGAGCCGGACGCGGCGCCGCAGGGCGTCAGCCGAGCGGGTCGGCGTCCCCCCACGGGCGCAGCCGCAGCCGCCGCGCGTCGCCCTCGGGCGCGCGGGCGGCGAGCTCGTCGGGCGTCTCGTTGTTCACGTGCAGGAAGCGGCCCGCCCACGCGTCGAGCCGCCCCTCCGCGATGGCCACGACCATGCCGACCACCCGCTCGGGCGGCGTCCAGCCCTCGAAGCCCTGCCACATGGCCATCGACCGGGTCATCGCGGTGTCGACGACGCCGGGCGCGACGTCGAAGGCGTGCACGTCGCTGCCCTCCAGCGCCCCCTCGAGCGCCTCGGTCATCCGCATGAGCCCGGTCTTGGCCACCGAGTAGGCCGAGTACTGCGGCCGGGCGCGGACGCTCATCCCGCTGGCGATGTTGACGATCCGGCCGCGGTTGCGCAGGACCATCCACGGCACGACCGCCCGGCACAGCAGGTAGCTCCCGCGCAGGTGGGTGGTGACGACGTCCCACCACTGGTCCGGGTCGGTCTCCCACAGCGGTTCCTCGGCGGCGTCGACCTGGCCGGCGTTGTTCACCAGCAGGTCGACCCGCCCGAGGTCGCCGGCGACCTGCTCGACGGCGGCGTCCACGGCGGCGCGGTCGGTGACGTCGGCGGTCACGGCGAGCGTGCGCGCGCCGGTGGCCGCCGCGATCTCGTCCATCGCCGTCCGCAGCCGGTCGGCCCTGCGGGCGAGGCCCGCGACCGCCATGCCGCGGGCGGCCAGCCCCTCGGCCAGCGCCCGGCCGATGCCGGTGGCCGCGCCGCTGACCAGCGCGACGCCGGTCAGCGGGGCCGGCTCAGCCACGGAGCACCGCGCCCGTCCGCTCGCCGACCAGGGCGACGGCCCGCTGCCGCACCTCGGCGGCCTCCTCGCCGGTCAGCGTCCGGTCGGGGGCCCGCAGCGTGAGCGCGTAGGCCAGCGACCTCTGCCCCTCCGGCACGGGGGCGCCGGTGTAGACGTCGAACAGCCGCACCGACTCCAGCAGCGCCCCGGCCCCCTCGCGCAGGGCGGCCTCCACGTCGGCGGCCGCCACCTCGGTCGGGACGACGAACGCGAGGTCGAGCAGCACCGGCGGGAAGGTGGAGATCGGCGGCGCCGACGGGACCGGGGCGGCGGGCAGCGCGTCGACGTCGAGCTCCATCACCGAGGTGCGGGCGGGCAGCTCCAGGGCAGCGCACACCCGCGGGTGCAGCTCGCCGGCGTGGCCGACCACCCTGTCGCCCACGAGCAGCTCGGCGCAGCGGCCGGGGTGCCACGGGGCGCGCTCGCCGGCCCGCACGGTCAGGTCCACGCCGGCGGCCGCGGCGACCCGGCGGGCGGCCTCGACGGCGTCGGCCCACCCGGCCGGGCGGCCCGGGCCCCACCAGCCGCGCGGCTCGCGGGCGCCGGTGAGCGCCACGGCGACGTGCCACGGCTGCTCGGGGACCGCGCCCAGCAGCGCGGCGAGGACGTCGTCGTCCGGGCGCCGGTCGACGCCGGGCAGCGGCGCCGGGGAGCGCCGGTCGCCGGGGAACACCGCGCCGTGCTCGAACAGCGCGAGGTCGCGCTGCCCGCGGGCGAGGTTGCGGGCGAGGGTGGCGAGCAGCCCGGGCAGCAGCGTCGTCCGCAGCGCCGGCTCCTCCTCCGACAGCGGGTTGCGCACGAGCACGACCCGGCGGCGCGCGTCGTCGGCGGGCAGGCCGAGGGCGTCGAGGGCCCGCTCCCCCACGAACGGGTACGAGGGCGCCTCGACGTACCCGGTCTCGGCCAGCGCCCGGCCGATCGCCCGGCGGCGCCGCTGGGTCTCGGTGAGCCCGCGGCCGGGCGGGGCGGTGGGCAGCACCGAGGGGACGTCGTCGTAGCCGGCGAGCCGGATGACCTCCTCGACCAGGTCGGCCGGGTCGGTGAGGTCGGGCCGCCAGGACGGCGGGGTGACGCGGAGCGCGTCCCCGGACCCGTCGGCCGAGCAGCCGACCGCGGTCAGCAGCTCGACCACCCGGGCCTCGGGGTAGGGCACCCCGGCGACGCGGGCCGGGGCCCCGGCGTCCAGCGCGATGACCGGCCGGGGGCCGCGGGTGTCGACGTCGACCGGGGAGCCGACCACCCGCGCGCCGCCGTACTCGGCCAGCAGCGCGGCGGCCCGGGCGAGGGCGACCACGGTCATCTCCGGGTCGACGCCGCGCTCGAAGCGCTTGGCCGCCTCGCTGGGCAACCGGTGCCGGCGGGCGGTGCGCGCCACCCCGGTCGGCTCCCAGTGCGCGGCCTCCAGCAGCACGTTGCGGGTGCCGTCGCCGATCTCGGTCGACGCCCCGCCCATGACCGCGGCCAGGCCGACGGGGCCGGTGTCGTCGGTGATGAGCAGGTCGTCGCCGTCGAGCACGCGGTCGGCGCCGTCCAGCGTGGTCAGCCGCTCCCCCGCCCGCGCCCGGCGGACGACGATCGGGCCCTTCACCGCGTCGCGGTCGAAGGCGTGCATCGGCTGGCCGAGCTCGAGCATCACGTAGTTGGTGACGTCGACGGCCAGCGAGATGCTGCGGACGCCGGACTGCGCCAGCCGCCGGCGCATCCACCACGGGCTGGGGGCGGCCGGGTCCAGGCCCTCCAGCGCGATCATCGAGAACCGGTCGCAGCGGTCGGGGTCCTCGACGCGCACCTGCCACGCGGGCTCGCCCGACCAGCCCGAGAGCTCCACCGCGCCCGGGTCGCGCCAGTCGACGCCGAGTCCGGTGCCCATCTCGCGGGCCAGGCCGCGCATGGCCAGGCAGTAGCCGCGGTCGGGGGTGATCGCGAGCTCGATCACGACGTCGTCCAGGCCGACCAGCGGCCCGGCGGGCGTGCCGGGCGCGGGAGCCGCGGGATCGGAGCTGTCGCCGAGCACGAGGATGCCGGCGTGGTCGTCGCCGACCCCGAGCTCGCGGACCGAGCAGATCATCCCGTCGGAGACCCGGTCGTAGGTCTTGCGCGAGGCGATCGCGAAGCCGCCGGGCAGCACCGCGCCGGGCAGCGCGACCACCACGGCGTCGCCCACGGCGAAGTTCCGGGCGCCGCACACGATGCCCACGACACCACCCCGCCCTCCAGCCCCGGCCGCCGCCTCCCCGACGTCCACCTGCGTGTAGCGGATCGGCTTCTTGAAGCCGATCAGCTCCTCGATCTCCAGCACCCGGCCGACGACCAGCGGGCCGGTCACCGGCTCGGGGCGGTGGATCTCCTCGACCTCGAGGCCGAGCCGGACGAAGGCGGTGTCGAGGTCCTCGACCGTCGTCCCGGCGGGGACGTCGACGTACTCGGCCAGCCAGCCGATCGGGACCCGCATCAGAGCTCCACTCCAAAGGCCTGCGTGAACCGGACGTCGCCCTCGACGATGTCGCGCATGTCGGTGATCCCCGACCGGAACATCAGCCCGCGCTCGATGCCCAGGCCGAAGGCGAAGCCGCTGTACTCCTGTGGGTCCACCCCGCAGGCGGTCAGCACCCGCGGGTTGACCATGCCGCAGCCGCCCCACTCGACCCAGCGCGGGCCGTCGCGGTGCTCGGGGAACCAGACGTCGAACTCCGCCGACGGCTCGGTGAACGGGAAGTACGAGGGCCGCCAGCGGGTGACCGCCTCGGCGCCGAACAGGGTGCGGGCGAGGTGGTCCAGGGTGCCGCGCAGGTGCGCCATGGTGAGCCCGCGGTCGACCGCCAGGCCCTCGATCTGGTGGAAGACCGGGGTGTGCGTCGCGTCGAGCTCGTCGGTCCGGTACACCCGGCCGGGCGCCACGACGTAGATCGGCGGGGTCCGGGACAGCATGGTGCGCGCCTGCACGGGGCTGGTGTGCGTGCGCAGCACCAGGCCGGAGTCCTCCGGCGCGACGAAGAAGGTGTCCATCATCGTGCGCGCCGGGTGGTCGCGGCCGATGTTGAGCGCGTCGAAGTTCAGCCACTCGGCCTCGAGCTCGGGGCCGTCGGCGACCTCGTACCCCATGCCGACGAAGACGTCGGCGATCCGCTCGGCGAACGTGGTCAGCGGGTGCCGGGCGCCGCGGGGCAGCCGGTCCCAGGGCAGGGTGACGTCGACCCGCTCCTCGGCGAGCACCCGGGCGTCGCGCTCGGCCTCCAGCTCGGCCAGCCGCCGCTCGTAGGCCTCGGTGACGGCGACGCGGGCGGCGTTGACCCGCTTGCCCGCGTCGGAGCGGGCGGCCGGGGGCAGCGCGCCGAGCTCGCGGCGGGCCAGCAGGACCGGGGCCCGGTCGCCGAGGTGGGCCGGGCGGACGGCGGCCAGCCCGGCCAGGTCACCGGCGGCGCCGAAGGCCTCGACCGCGGCGGCGACCGCGGCGTCGAGGGCCTCGGCGGAGAGCGCGGCGACCTGCTTGGGGTCGTAGGGGTCGTTGGCGCCAGACACGGGAGGCCATTCTGCCCGGCACCGGACCGGCCACGCGCGTGGGTTCTCGGCACCCGCCCGCGACCTGCCCCGGCGAGATCTGCACAGTGGTCGCCGTCAGCGTCCGATGGCGACGACTGTGCAGATCTCGCCGAGGGAGAGGGGTGGCGTGGCCGTCGTCCTCGCGCTGGCCTCGGCGGTCGTCTACGGGGCCGCGGACTTCCTCGGCGGGCTGGCCAGCCGGCGCGCGTCGGTGTTCGCGGTGGTGGCGCTGTCCCAGGCGGCGGGGCTGGCCGCCCTGCTGCTGCTCCTCCCCTGGCTGGGCGGCCCGGCCACCGGCGCCGACCTGCTGTGGGGCGCAGCCGCCGGGCTGGCCGGCGCGACCGGGCTGATGCTGTTCTTCCGCACGCTGGCCGCCGGGGTGATGAGCGTCGTCGCGCCGACCACCGCGGTCACCGCGGCCGCCGTCCCGGTGCTGGTCGGCGTCGCCTCCGGCGACCGGGTCGGGGGCTGGGCGACGGCGGGCATCCTGCTCGCCCTGGTCGCCGTCGCGCTGGTGTCCGCCGAGGACGGGCTCGGCGCGCTGCGCGCGGCCCGGCCCGCATCGCTGGGGCCGGCGCTGCTGGCCGGCACCGCCTTCGGGCTCTTCTTCGTGGCCCTGGACCAGACCTCGGCCGACTCCCGCCTGACGCCGCTGGTCGCCGCGCGGCTGGCCTCGATCGGCCTGGTCCTGCTCGTCGCGGGGACGACGCGGCGCTCCCTGCGGCCGCCGCGGTCGGCGCTGCCGCTGGTCGTCGCCTCGGGTGTCGGCGACATGGCCGCCAACGCGCTGTTCCTGCTGGCCACCCAGGCGCCCGGGCAGCTGGCGATCGTCGGGGTGCTGGGCTCGCTCTACCCGGTCAGCACCGTCGTCCTGGCCCAGGTGCTGCTGCGGGAGCGGCTGGCCGGCGCGCAGGTCGCCGGGCTGGCCGCCGCGGCGGTCGCCGTCGTGCTCATCACCACGCCGGGCTGAGCGGTCTCCCCCCGCCGGGTGGGATCCCGGACCGAGCCGTCGCCGAACGGGTGCCGGCTGCCGATGCCCTGTCCGTGGACCTCCTCGCCCCCGCCCGCACCGCCGCCGACGACATCGCCGCCGTCCTCGCCTCCGGCGCCGTCCGCAGCGTGTTCCAGCCGATCGTCGAGATCGACACCGGCCGGGTGGTCGCCTACGAGGCGCTCGCCCGCGGACCGGTGGGGCCGCTGGAGCGACCCGACCAGCTCTTCGGCGCCGCCCGGGCCGCCGCGCGCCTGGCCGAGCTGGACCAGGCGTGCCGGACCGCCGCCCTGCGCGGCGCGCTCGAGCAGGGGCTGACCGCCCCGCTCACGCTGTTCGTCAACGTCGAGCCCGAGGTCCTCGACTCCGCGCCGATGGAGACTCTGCTCGGCCTCGCCGCGGCCGCGCCGGGCCGGCTGCGGGTGGTCCTGGAGATCACCGAGCGGGCCCTGGCCGCCCGCCCCGCCGAGCTGCTGCGCACCGTCGAGCGCGTCCGGTCGGTCGGCTGGGGCGTCGCGGTGGACGACGTCGGCGCCGAGCCGATGTCGCTGGCGTTCATGCCGCTGCTGCGGCCGGACGTCGTCAAGCTCGACCTGCGCCTGGTCCAGGAGCGCCCAGGACCCGACGTCGCCGAGATCATGAACGCGGTCAACGCCTACGCCGAGCGCACCGGCGCCGTGGTGCTCGCCGAGGGCATCGAGCACGAGCAGCACCTGGCGATGGCGCGCGGGCTGGGCGCCACGCTCGGCCAGGGCTGGTTCTTCGGCCGCCCGGCGGACGGTCCGGTCACCGGCCGGGAGACCGGCGAGCTGGCGCTGCCCGGGACCGCGGACCGCGTCGTCGCCGACGAGACCGTCTCCCCCTTCGCGTGCCTGCCCCCGGGGACGCCGCTGCGGCAGGCCCCCAAGGCGCTGCTCATCGAGCTGTCCAAGCAGCTGGAGCGGGAGGCCCTGCGGACCGGCCGCACCTGCGTGGTCGCGGCCGCCTTCCAGGAGGCCCGCCACTTCACCCCCTCCACCACCCAGCGGTACCGGGACCTGGTCGACCGGACGGCGTTCGTCTGCGCCCTCGGCGAGGGCCTGCCCGAGGAGCGGCTGCCCGGCCTGCGCGGCGCCACCCTGGCCGCCGGCGACCCGGTGCGCGGCGAGTGGGACGTCGCCGTCCTCGCCCCGCACTTCAGCGCCGCCCTGCTCGCCCGCGACCTCGGCGACACCGGGCCCGAGCTCGAGCGCCGGTTCGAGTACGCGCTCACCTACGACCGCGACACCGTGGCCCGCGCGGCGTCGTCCCTGCTGGCCCGGGTCGCCCCGCGCGGCGGGCAGGCCCCGGCGCCGGCCCCTGCGGCGGCGCCCGCCCCGGTGATCCCGGCGCCCCGCGCCGCCGTCGAGTCCGTGCCGACCGGGGACGCGCTGCTGCTGGAGGCGCTGGGCGCGACGCCCAGCGGCGTCGCGGTGGCCGACCTGCGGCTGCCCGACCAGCCGCTGGTCTACGTCAACCCGGCCTTCGAGCGGCTCGCCGGGCTGCCGGCCGAGCAGCTGCTCGGCCGCAACTGCCGGTTCCTGCAGGACGCCGACACCGACCCGGCCGCGGTCGCCCGCATCCGGGCCGCCGTCGCCGCGGGCGAGGAGTGCCGGGAGACGGTGCGCAACGTCCGCGGCCCCGAGCGCACCCCGTGGTGGAACGAGCTGCACCTGGCGCCGGTCCGCGACGCCTCGGGCGCGGTCGTGCAGTACATCGGCGTCCAGGTCGACGTCACCGCCCGGGTCGAGGCCGAGCGCGCCCTGCTGCAGGAGCGCGACCGCACCCGCGCGGCGCTCGCGCGCATCGAGGAGCTCGCGGCCACCGACCCGCTCACCGGCCTGGCCAACCGGCGCCGGCTGCAGGAGCAGGTGGAGACCGCGCTGTGGGACGCCCGCGCCCGCGGCGACGCCCTGGCCCTGCTCTTCCTCGACCTCGACGGGTTCAAGGCGGTCAACGACCGGTTCGGCCACGCCGCCGGCGACGGGCTGCTGCAGGAGGTGGCGTCCCGGCTGCGGCAGCGGCTGCGCCGCCGCGACCTGGTGGCCCGGCTCGGCGGCGACGAGTTCCTCGTCGCGCTGCCCGACCTGTCGGCCGGCAACGCCGCCGCCGAGGCCCGGCGGGTGGCCGACGACCTGGTCGCGGCGGTGTGCCGGCCGGTCGACGTGCACGGCGCGCCGGTCTTCGTCGGGGCGAGCGTGGGGATCGCGGTGGCGCCGGCCGACGGCGACGAGTTCGCCGCCCTGCTGCACCTGGCCGACCTGCGGATGTACGAGGCCAAGGCCGCCGACACCCGCTGACGCCGTGCGGGAGCGCCGTTCCGCTCCGTGCGGAACGGCGCTCCGGCACGCCGGGGCCGGGTCAGTCGGCGCGCAGCGGGGGCAGCAGCGCCGAGAGCCCGCCGTGGGCCAGGTCGGTCAGCTGCTCGGCCAGGTCGGCGGCCGGCACCGCCCGGGTCCCCGACCACCAGTGGGCGGTCAGCTGCACCATGCCGACCACGCCGTACGCCCAGGTCATCGCCGCCGCCGTGGGCCGCCCGGCCGCCGCGAGCCGCTCGGTCATCAGCATCCCGAGCGCCTCGGCGACCTGACCCTCGGTCGCGGCCACCAGGTCGGCGCGGCCGGAGCGGCCGGCCTGGGCATAGGCGAACCGGTACAGCGCCGGCTCCTCCTCGATGAGCTGCACGAAGGCGGCGATGACCGCGTGCAGCCGGGCGCGGTCGTCGCTGCGCTCCAGGGCCAGCTCGCCGAGCAGCCGGGGCAGCAGCACGTCGCTGGAGATCCGCTCGAGGACGGCGTCGATGAGCTCGTCCTTGTCGGTGAAGTAGCGGTAGATCACGGTCTTGGAGACCCCGGCCGCGCGGGCGACGTCGTCCACGGCGAAGTCCGGCCCGGCCGTGCGCAGGGCGCTCAGCGCCGCGCCGACCAACTCCTCGCGGCGGCTGCGGCGGTGCTCGGTCCAGCGGGCGCTGCGGCCGTCCGTCTTCGACACGCCGCCATCCTCCCGCATCGGTTGCCTGTGTCGCACGGTAACGGCTACCTTCGGACACAGCATGAGCCGCACCGCTCCCGGAGGAGTGCCGATGACCGCCACCGTGCCGACCCGCTCGACCGACCGCCAGCAGCTGTCCACCCGGCTGCTCGGGTCCGCGGCCCGGACGTCCTTCGACCCGACGGTCGACGTCGACTGGTCCGCGCCGATCCCCGAGGACCTGTACGGCCTGTCGCCGGAGTGGTCGACGCTGTACGGGACGCCGCTGTGGGACGGGCTGACCGAGCAGCAGCGGGTGACCCTGACCATCCACGAGTACTGCTCGATCTCCGGCGTCGGCATCTGGTTCGAGTGCCTGCTCATGCAGCTGGTGCTCAAGGACGTCTACGGCGACGACCCCTCCCAGCCGCACGTGCAGTGGGCGCTCACCGAGGTCGCCGACGAGTGCCGGCACTCGGTGATGTTCGCGCGGACGGCGCAGACCTTCGGGGCGCCGTCCTACCAGCCGCCGCCGTCGATCCTGAGGCTCGGCAAGGCATTCGCGGCCCGCGGCTCGGGCCCGTCGGCGTACGCCGCGATCCTGGTGGCCGAGGAGATCCTCGACATCTTCCAGCGCGACCTGATGCGCGACGAGCGGGTGCAGCCGCTGACCCGGCGGACCAGCGAGATCCACGTCGTGGAGGAGGCGCGGCACATGCGCTTCGCCCGCGACGAGGTGGCCCGCCGCACGCCGCGCCTGGGCGCCCTGGCGCTGCGCCGGCACCGCACGCTGGTCGCCTCCGTGGCCGCGATCGTCGCCGACAACCTGGTCCAGCCGCAGGTCTACGCCTCCGTCGGGCTCGACCCCGCCGCGACCAAGGCGGTGGCCCGCGCGAACGCCCACCACCGCGCGAAGCTGCGGGACGCGTCGGCCGGCCTGGTCGCCTTCCTCCGCGGGGTCGGCCTGATCGGCGGCCCCTCCGAGCTGCTCTGGAAGCGCGCCGGCCTCGTCTGAGCGGAGGGGGGGGGGGGGGGGGGGGGGGGGGGGGGGGGGGGCGGGGGGGGGGGGGGGGCGGGGGGGGGGGGGGGGGGGGGGGGGGGGGGGGGGGGGGGGGGGGG
>NZ_JBJGZO010000050.1:0-21599 GCF_054050575.1 Blastococcus sp. SYSU D00868 | reverse complement strand
AGTCGCCGGGTGACGGGAACCGTCACCCGGCGACTCCGCTCAGGAGGTGACGTCGCGGCGGGCGAAGTGGCGGAAGGCCAGGGCGGTGAAGACCGCCGCGTAGACCAGCGACTGGACGACGCCGCGGAACAGGTCGCCGCTGTCGACCGGCGTCTGCAGCAGGTCGGTCCAGGCGAACTCCTCCGCCGTCGGGAACCAGTCCCGGATCGACCCCAGCTGCTCGACCTGGTCGAGGATCGCGAAGACGAACATCGTGAACACCGCGCCGCCGACCGCGGCCAGCGGCGCGTCGGTGACGGTCGACAGCCAGAACGCCAGCGTGCCGACGACGAGCAGGTGGACGGCGAGGTAGCCGACCATCCCCGCCAGCCGCAGCATGCCCTCGTCCTGGCCGAGGGTGACCCCCAGCGGCGTCTGGATGGCGTCGAAGCCGAACGCGATGCCCCCGGCGACCACGGCCACCGCGGTGAGCGCGACCAGCGCGCCGACCGACAGCAGCAGCGCCGCGGCGAACTTCTGCCGCAGCAGCCGCATCCGCGGGACCGGGGTGGCCAGCGTGTAGCGCAGCGACCCCCACGAGGCCTCGCTGGCCACGGTGTCGCCGAAGAACAGCGCGTACACGACGACGAGGAAGAACCCGGTGGTGGCGAACAGGACGAACAGCGTGAAGTTCAGCCCGCTGGCCGTCGCGACGTCCACCAGGTTGAGCCGGCTGTTCTCCTGCGCGTCCTCGCCGGCGCCGAACTGCAGCGCCGCGATGAGGATCAGCGGCAGCGCCACCATGAGCGCGAGCACGCCGAGGGTGCGGCGCCGCTTGAACTGCCGGCGCAGCTCCACCGACAGCCGCAGGGTGCGCTCGGGCCGGTACCCGGCGACGGCGCCGGTCGGCTGCACGTGGTCGGTGTCCGTGCCTCGGACGGCGGTCATCAGGAGCCCTCCCCCACCAGCGCCAGGAACGCGTCCTCCAGCCGCCGCCGCGGCGTGAAGGCCTCGACCGGGACCTCGGCGGCCACCAGCGCCTGCAGCGCCCGCGCCCGCGTCGTGCCGGCGCCGAGGTCGGCGACCAGCCCGTCGTCGGTCCGGTCCACGGTCACCCCGGGCAGCGCCTCGAGGACCGCGACCGCCCGGTCGGCGTCCGCGGCCGACGCGCCGGAGGCCAGCCCGACCAGCACCGAGCCGCCGGTGCCGACGATCTCCTCCACCGTGCCCTGGGCGATCTTCTGCCCCTTGGCCATGACGACGACGTGGCTGCACGTCTGCTCGATCTCGCTGAGCAGGTGGCTGGAGACGATCACCGTGCGCCCGGTGGCGGCGTAGGAGCGCAGCACCTCGCGCATCGCGTGGATCTGCGGCGGGTCCAGCCCGTTGGTCGGCTCGTCGAGCACCAGCAGGTCGGGCAGGCCGAGCATCGCCTGGGCGATCGCCACCCGCTGCCGCATGCCCTGGCTGTAGCGGCGCACCGGCCGGTCGATCGCGGCGCCGAGGCCGGCCACCTCGATCGCCTCCGCCATGTGCGCGTCGGCCTCGGGCCGGCCGGTCGCGGCCCAGTACAGCCGCAGGTTGTCCCGGCCGGACAGGTGCGGCATCAGCCCGGTGCCCTCGACGAACGAGCCCAGCCGGGACAGCACCGGCTTGCCGGGGCCGGCGGCGTGGCCGAACACGCTGATCCGCCCCTCGGTCGGCCGGATCAGCCCCATGAGCATCCGCAGCGACGTCGTCTTGCCGGCGCCGTTGGGGCCGAGCAGGCCGAGCACCTGGCCGCGGCGCACCTCGAACGACAGGTCCCGGACGGCGACGAAGCCGTCCTTGTAGGCCTTGGTGACGCCCTCGAACCGCAGCGGCACGTCCTCGCCGTCGGGCTCCACCTCCGACACCCGGCGCCGCTGCCGGCGGCCCCACAGCACCGCGGCCGACCAGCCGAGCAGCGCCAGCCCGACGACGACCCCGAGCAGCACCCACCAGCGGGTGGCGGCGGAGTCACCGACCGGCGTGCCGTCGACCTCCGGCACGGCCAGGACGGCGCCGTCGCCGTCGGCCAGCGCCACGGAGTAGACCGCCGGCTCGGCCGGCAGCGCGAAGGCCTGGTCGGTGGACGAGACGACCACGCGCATCGTGTGGCCGGCCTCGAAGCGGTGCACGATGCCCGGCAGGGTGACGGTGACCTCGGTCGGCGCGGCCGGGTCGGTCGAGATGCCGGTCAGCCGCAGCGGGGAGACCAGGCCGGCGGGCAGCGTCGGCGCGCCCCCGTCGGCGACGTCGTAGAGCTTGGCGAACAGCACCGCCGTGCCGGTGGGCGAGGAGACGGCGAGGTCCACGGTCGGCGCGCCGACCACCTCGACGGCCTCGTCCAGCGGGCGGCTGTCGAACGCCGCGAACTGGCCGGGGATCTCCACGGTCGCCCCGCCCAGCGCCGCGGTCACCGCGCCGAGCCCCGGCACGGTCGTCAGGGCCGCCGGGGTGCCGCCGGCGGGGGTGACCACCGGCTGCGCGGGCCCGGACACGGCGACGGGCCGGCGCTCGGCGGGCTCGGCGCCGTCCAGCCCGGGGTAGGCGTCGGCGACGACGGTGCGCGCCGCGCTGCCGCCCTGCACGGTGAGCCCGGAGGTGGCCACCCCGGTCGGTGCCGGGAACTCGAAGCCGGTGCCCGGGTCGCTGCCGCGGTCGGGGTCGCCCTCGTCGCGCAGGTGCCAGGAGAACCACCCGGCCACCTCGTCGCGCAGCGAGCCGGTGACCCGGGCGGAGGCGCCGTTGTCGTGGCCGCCGTCGTACCAGACCACCCGGACCGGCGTGCCGTTCGCGGCGATGCCCCGGGCGTTGGCGTCGGCCTGGCCGAGCCCGAACAGCGAGTCCTGGGTGCCCTGGACGAGCAGCGTGGGGGCGGAGATCCGGTCGAGGACGCCGGCGGGGCTGCTGCGGTCGAGGATCTCGGCGATCTCGGGCGTGAGCGTGCCGGTCGCCGCGGCGTCGGCGTAGGCCGCGCAGATCTCGGCGCGGAACCGGCCGCAGGTCAGCGCCTGCTCGACCGCCGCCGGGTCGAGCGTGGCGGGGTCCACCGCCGGCAGGTCGGTCGCGTCGACGCCGCCCCCGCCGCCCAGCGCGTCGAGCAGCCCGCCGGCGGTGGGCACCGAGCCGACGCCGAAGAACAGCCCCGCCCAGAGCCGCTTGTAGACCCCGCCCTCGCCCTGCGCGGTGGCCGCGAGCGTCGCCCCGTCCGCCGGCCCGCCGGCGTTGGGGAACAGCGCCGCCGCCAGCGAGTTCCAGGTGATCTGCGGGGCGATCGCGTCGACCCGGTCGTCGTAGGCGGCGCCCAGCAGCGACAGCGCCCCGCCGTAGGAGGCCCCGGCGACGCCGACCCGCGGGTCGCCCGGGGCGTCGAGCAGGACGTCGTCACGCTCGGCGAGCCGGTCGAGCAGCGTGGAGAGGTCGGCGACCTCGTAGCGCGGGTCGTCCAGGCCGATCTGGCCGGTGCTCGCGCCGAAGCCGCGGGCGGAGAAGGTGAGGACGACGAACCCGCGCCCGGCGAGGTCGCGCGCGTCGTCGGCCACCGAGTCCTTGGTGCCGCCGAACCCGTGCGCGAGGACGACCGCCGGGGCGGGGTCCTCGGCGCTCGCCGAGCCGGGGAGGTAGAGCGTGGTGTCCAGGTCGACCGCGTCGGCGCCGGTGCTGGAGGGGACCGTCGCCTCCTCGGTGGTCACGCCGTCGGCGGCCGCGGCGACGCCCGGCGGGGCCAGGACCAGGAGGGCGCCGGCGAGCAGGAGCGGGAGCAGGGCGGCCGCCGTCGTCCGGGCGCCGGGGCGCGGGCGACGTACGGGCCCGCGGGGAGGGCGCACGCAGCGGCCAACGGACGGCGACACGACGGTGTTCCGGAGCCGGCGGCGCGGCGGATGCGTCAGGGCTGCCAGTCGCCGGCCGCGACCACGACCAGCCCGTCGGCCGCGGCCCCGGGGACCTCGAAGAAGCGCTCCGCGAGGGCGACGACCTCCGGGTGCGCCTCGACCATCTGCTGGGCGGACTGCCGCCCGGCCTCGTCGCCCGGCGGGTAGTACACGGTGGTCACCGGGACGTCGCCGCCGTCGTAGGCACCGGTGTCGGCCGTCGGCCAGCCGTCGGCGGCCAGGACGTCGGCGATCCGGCCGGCGAGCCCGGTCACCTGGGTGGCGTTGAGCACCGTGACCGGCAGGCGCACCGGGGTGGCCGGGACCTCGCCCTCCGGCGTCAGCGGCTCGACCTCCAGCGGCGGCAGCGCGCCGCTGGTCTGCACCGGCGCGGACGCCGTCGGGGCGGCCTGGTCCCGGCTGTCGCCGGCCTCCTGCGTCTCCGGGCCGGTGAACGAGTACACGCCGAGCACGAGCAGCGCGACGACCACCACCGCGACCAGCGCGCCCACCGTGCGCCGGCGGGCCGGGCGCGGCTCGTCGTCCTCCGTGCCCGGGACCGGCGTGCGGACGTGCGCCACGCCGTTGCGCCGGGCCTCCCGGCGCCGCTGCTCCTCGGCGGCGCGGCGCTCCTCGCGGAACGCGGCGCGGCCACCGACGACGCCGGTCTGCGAGCCGGACGCCGGGCCCTGGGCGGCGGGCGGCTCGTCGTCCGCGCGGTCCCGGACCCCGGCGCCGGCCCTGTCGCCGGCTCCGTCACCGGTCTGCGCCTCGGGGAAGCGCTCGGCGTACGCCCCGGTGTCGGGCACCTCGGTCGGCGGCGCCTCGGGCGCGGCCGCCTGCGCCCGGCCGCGGGACACCTCGCGCTCGGGGATCGCCGTCGTCGAGGGCGCGGCCCCGGAGCCGGAGGGCCGGGTCCAGTCGCGATAGGCGGGGTTGCCGTTCGGCGCGGCGGCCGGCGTGGCCGGGGTCGCCGGGGCCCAGGAGGGCTCGGCGGCCGGGCGCGCGGGCGCGGCGGGGACCACGGTGGGCGGGACCTCGGGCGCGAGGGCGGGCTCGTCGAGCCAGGCCCGGTCCCAGCCCGGGGCGGAGACGTCCGGCAGTGGGGCGGAGGGGTGCTCGGTCGCGGCCGGGGTGGGCACGGCCTGGAACGGGGCGACGGTGGTGCGGGGACCGGCGGCGGCCGGGGCCTGCGGCGCGGGCGCGGCGACCCGGGCGGCGGCAGTGGCGGCGGCGGGGACGGCCACGGGCGCCGCCGGTGGGCGGGCGCCGGCCGGGACCGGCGGGTCGACCGGCCGGGGGCGGGCGGTCGCGGCCGCCGGTGCGGCGGCGGTCGAGCGGTCGGCGGGGGGCCGGGACGGGGCCGCCGCGGCCGGGCGGCCCGGCTCCGGCGCGCCGGGGCGGACGGCCCGCGGGGGACGGCGGCCCGGGTCGATGCCCGCCTCGAGCAGCCCCTCGCGCCGGCGGTCGGCGCGGCTGCGCCCGGGCGTCGTGGGGTGGTCGGCGGGGTCCTCGGGCAGCGCCGGCTCGTCGGGGAGAGCCGCGTCCGTCCGGCGACGGTTCAACGGGACCGCAGGCTTCCCCCGGTCCGATCCGTCACCGCCTGACGCGGCATGCCTCCCCACAGTGGTCGAGGCTAAACAACTCGGTTGTCATTTCCCAGCAGGTGCGACGTACGGCGCTTTCCGCGCGCGGCGCGCAGCCGCCGCAGGCGGCGCACCAGCAGGGGGTCGGCGGCCAGCGCGGCCGGCTTCTCGACCAGGGCGTTCAGCGCCTGGTAGTAGCGCGTCGGCGCCAGGCCGAAGCGCTCGCGGATCGCCGTCTCCTTGGCGCCGGCGTGGCGCCACCACTGCCGCTCGAAGGCGAGCATCTCGTGCTCGCGCCGGGTGAGCTCGAGGCCGGGGCGCTGGGGGGCCGCCTCGCCGTCCGCCGGGGCGGGGTCGGGCGCGGGCGGGGTCACCTGGCCCCCCGGCGGGGAGACCGCGGAGGCTGGTTCGGGGTGCATCGGACGTCCTTCGGTTCCGCGCGCCGGGAAGTGGCGCGACGCGTCCGACGGTAGTCCGGGGCACCGACGTTCTCGACGCCGTTCAGACCGGTTCGGGCACCGTGTCGGCGGCCCGGCGGCGGGCCCCCGCCCGGGCGTTGCGCAGGCTGTCCAGGCTGAACACCGCCAGCGCCACCCAGACGATGACGAAGCCGGCCAGCCGGGCCGGCGGCATCGGCTCGTGGAAGACGAAGACACCCAGCGCCAGCTGCATCAGCGGGGTCACGTACTGCAGCAGCCCCACCGTCGACAGCGGCACCCGCCGGGTGGCCGCGGCGAACAGCAGCAGCGGGATCGCGGTCGCGACGCCGGAGCTCAGCAGCAGCAGCGCGTGCCCGACCCCCTCGCCGCCGAACGTGCCCTCGCCGCGCGCGTGCAGGACGACGAGGAAGGCCACCGCCGGCAGCAGCACGACCGCGGTCTCCACGAACAGGCCCGGCGCCGCCTCCACCCGGACCAGCTTCTTCATCAGCCCGTAGAGGCCGAAGCTCGCGGCCAGGGCGAGCGCGATCCAGGGCGGGCGGCCGTGGTCGACCGTCAGCACCACCACCGCGAGGGCCGCGATCGCGACCGCGACCCACTGCAGCGGGCGCAGCCGCTCGGCGAAGAAGACGACGCCGAGCAGGACGCTCACCAGCGGGTTGATGAAGTAGCCGAGCGAGGTCTCGACGACGTGCCCGGAGTTGACCGCGACCACGAACACCAGCCAGTTGACCGCGATGAGCAGCGCGGCCGCGGCCAGGATGAGCAGCGTGCGGCGGTCGGTGGCCGCCGCACGCACGTGCGACCAGCGCCGGACGACGGTCAGCAGCAGCGCCACGAAGACCAGCGACCAGACCACGCGGTGGGCGACGATCTCCACGCCGCCGGCGGGCTCGAGCAGCCGGAAGTACAGCGGGAAGACGCCCCAGAGCAGGTAGGCCGCGAGGCCGGACAGCACCCCGAGGCGACCTTCGTGCACCGCCGCACGGTACGCCTGCGGACGCCGGGTCGTGAGCCGGGCTCACGACCTGCCGGTCACGCCGTCTGGATGTAGTCGACCAGCTGCGCGCGCTCCTGCTCGAGCTCGTCCAGGCGGGCCTTGACGACGTCCCCGATCGAGACGATGCCGACCATCCGGCCCGCGTCGTCGACCACCGGCACGTGCCGGATGCGGTGGTCGGTCATCGTGCGCGCGAGGTCGTGCACGGACGCCGTCGGGACGCAGGTGCGCACCTCGGCGGTCATCACGGCCGACACCGGCTCGTCGAGCAGGGCGGCGCCGCGGGTGGGCAGCGCCCGGACGACGTCCCGCTCGGTGACGATGCCCTCGATGGTCCGCCCGTCCGGCGACACCACCAGCGCACCGATGCCGTGCTCGGCGAGCAGCCCGAGCGCGGTGGCGACGGTGGCACCACGCTCGACGGTCGCCACCTCCTGGCCCTTGCGGCGGAGCAACTGCGCGATCTGCACGGGAGCCTCCTCGGGACACGGCGACGGCAGGAGTGTGCTCGCGGTCACACCGGCCCGCAATCGGCTGCCCCCGGGCCCCCGCGGAGGCCTACCGTCGAGGGGTGCGCACACGGCACCCCGCGCCGCCGGTCCCGCGGCCCAACGCCCTCCAGTGGCTCCGCTACGCCCTCGGCGGCGGCCTGCCGGAGCGGTTCGCGCCGTGGGTGCTCGCCGACACCACCCGGCCGGGCTGGGTGCGCCGGCACGTGGCCCGCGCCGTCGTGCAGATGCTGCCGCTGATGGCGCTGTGCCTGGCCGTCCCGGTGCCGGTCTCCTATCGGGTGAGCGCCGCCCTGGGCGGGCTGCTCATCGGGCTGTCGTTCTCGCTGGCGTTCATGGTGGAGACGACCGAGCACCGGGTCGCGAAGGCCGGGTACCCGGCCGGCACCGCCGCCGCGGTGCGCGAGGAGCGCGCGGAGCGGGAGCGGGTCGAGCGGCGCTCCCCGTACCGGGTGGACGGCGCCGGCAGCTACGACTGACCCGGCGGCCTCAGCGCGCCGGGTCCTCCTCCATCGGGGTCAGGTGCGCCCGCGCCCACAGCGCGGCCGAGGTGCGGTCCCGGACGCCGATCCGCTGGAACACGCTGGTCAGGTGCGCCTTCACCGTGCCCTCCCGGATCCCCAGGGCCCGTGCGATCTCCTTGTTCGACAACCCCTGGCCGACCAGCTCGAGGACCTGGTGCTCGCGGTCGGTCAGCTCGGTGCCCGGCGCGGGCCCGCGCCGGTCGCGCAGCAGCGTGCGGGCCACCCGTGGGTCCAGCGGCGAGTGCCCGCGTGCCGCCGAGCGGATGGCCTCCAGGATCACGGCCGGCTCGGTGTCCTTGAGGACGTAGCCGATGGCGCCGGCGTCCAGCGCCTCGGTGACGCGGTACCCGTCGGAGAAGGAGCTGAGCACGAGGACGGCGACGTCGGGGTGCTCCTCGGTGATGCGGCGGGTCGCGGCCACGCCGTCCAGGACCGGCATGGACAGGTCCATGAGCACGACGTGGGCCGGCGTCGTCGCCAGCGCCTGCAGCGCCTGCGCGCCGTCGGAGACGGCCCCGACGATGCGCATGTCGTCGACGGAGCCGACCACGCCGCGCAGGCCGGCCCGGACCAGCGCGTGGTCGTCGACGAGGAGGATGTCGATCACGGCAGCGGGACCTCCATGCGCAGCTGTGTGCCCGCTCCCGGCGCGGTTCGCACCTCGAGCCCGGCGCCGCCGGCCTCGGCCAGGTCGCACAGCATGCTCAGCCCCAGGTGCCCGCTGCCCGGGGAGTCCAGCGTCGTCCCCAGGTCGAAGCCCACCCCGTCGTCGCTGACGTCCAGGACCACGGAGCCGCCGGACGGGGTCACGCGGACCTCGACGAGGTGCGCCCCGGCGTGCTTGGCGACGTTGAGCAGCGACTCCTGGGCGACGCGGAACAGCAGGGTCGCCACCTCGAGCGGGACCTCGAGGTCGTCGGGCACCTCGACGCGGACGTCGATGCCGCGGGGGCGCAGCCGGCTGGCCAGGTCCTCCAGGGCCGGCCCGAGCCCGGCGCGCTGCAGGTTGGGCGGGTAGATCTCGACCAGCAGCGACCGCAGCGACCCGGCGGTGCCGCGCAGCGCGGTCGCGGCCTCGGCGAGGGAGTCGGCCACCTCCTGGGGCGACCGCCGGCCCGAGGTGTCGCGCAGCTGGTCGGCGGCTCCGGCGACCAGCAGGGCCGACGCCGAGACGTCCTGGACGACGCCGTCGTGCAGGCTGCCCGCCAGCCGGCGCCGCTCCTCGGAGGTGGCGTCCAGCACCCGCGCCTGCAAGGCCTCCCGCTCGTGCTGCTCGGCGCGCAGCCGGACCACCATCCACCGGGCGAGCGGCAGCTGGACGGCGACCAGGGCGAGCAGCGCCGTCATCGAGATCGGCGCGAAGGCCAGCCAGACGTCGGTCTGCCGGGCCGTGACCGCGCGGTAGGTGGAGTGCGTCTCGAGGAGCAGCGGCTCCCCGGACGGCGTCTCGACCCGCTTGTAGACCTCCAGGAGCCGGCCGGAGGACCGGTCGAACCGGTTCTCCGGCCGGTCGAGGTCGCTGACCGTCGCCCGGGTCAGCCCGTCGGCCAGGGACCGCCGGTGGTCGGCGCTCATGGGGGTGCGCAGCCCGATGACGGAGGGGTCGTCGGAGTAGACGATCCGCTCGTCCGCCGTCCAGATCTTCACGTGGGTGAACGACGCGTCCTCCAGCCGGCCGCGCACGGCCTCGTCCATCGCGGTGACGGCGACCGGGTCACCGGAGGGCAACCCGTTCTGGAGGGCGGGCTCGACGAGCAGCTCCGCGAGCAACTCCGTCGCGCGGCGGGCGTCGGCGATCACCTCGTCCGTGGCCGCGGTGCGGCTGACCCACACGCTGCCGACGAACAGCGCGGCCACCGCGAGCAGGTTGACGACGACGAAGCGCCCGACGACCTGGCCGACCGAGGGGAGCCGGCGGCGCTGACCCGCCGTCGCGGCGCGGTCGACGAGGCTGGTCCACGCCGGCCCGTCGCCGTCGGACACCGGCGGTCGGGCCAGGCCCGTCCCGGGCTCCGATCCCATCCCGCCTCCACGTGCGTACCGCGTCCCCGTGGCCGCCCCGGACCGGCCCGGAGGACCGGCGGGACGGCTGAGTGGTTCTGTCACCTCGGCGCGCCGCGCGCAAGAGGCGGACGTCCGCCGGCCGGGCGCGCGGGCCGGTCCGGGCGCGCGGGCCGGTCCGGGCGCGCGGGCCGGTCCGGGCGCGCGGGCCGGTCCGGGCGCGCGGCGGCCGGTCCGGCGGCGCGGTCAGCGGTAACGGGAGGGGCTCTCGTCGATGTAGGTCGAGGAGCCGTCGGCGGGCACGGCGGACGGGGACCCCGCCGGCAGGTCGACCACGGCGGCGGCCGCCGGGCTCCACGCCGTCCCGCCGGCCACGACGGTCCGGACGCGGGCCGGCAGCTCCTCCGGGCTGTCCTCCTTGAGCAGGTAGCCGGCGACCCCGAGGGCCCGGGCCTGGTGCGCGGTGGCGGCGGTGAGCGCGCCGGTGAGGATGACGACCCGCATCTCCGGGTGGGCGCGCAGGAGGGCGTCGGTCGCCTCCAGGCCGTCGACGACGGGCATCTTCACGTCCATGAGCACGACGTCGGGGAGCGTGCGCTCGGCGGCCTCGAGCACCTCGGCGCCGTCGGAGCACTCCGCGACGACGTCGATGTCGGGCGTCGCCTCGAAGAGGTCCCCGAGGGCCATGCGGATGAGGGGGTGGTCGTCGGCGATGAGGACCTTGATGGGCATCGGACTCTCCTCGGCGGTGGCCGCTCCCATGCGTTCCCCCATGCGGTACTCGTGGCTCTCACTAGACGTGACGCGCGGGGCCGGCGCAATACGCCGTCGGTCGTACGACCCCGCCGCGCCCCCGTCGCCCGCGGGCGTCACCGGGGCACCCGCAGCCGGATCGTCGTCCCCCGCCCGGGGGCCGTCGCGAGGTCGAGGGTGGCGCCGGCGGCCTCCACGACGTCGCGGAGCACGCGCAGGCCGAAGGAGCCGGAGCCGGTCGACCCGGCGGACGCGGGGTCGAAGCCGATCCCGTCGTCGCTGACCTCCATCGTGATCAGCCCGTCCCGCTCGGTCACGGAGACGACGGCGTTGCGCGCGTGGGCGTGCTTCACCACGTTGGTCAGGGCCTCCTGCGCCACGCGGAACAGCAGGCCGGCCGTCTCGGGTGGGACGTCCATGTCCGCGGGCAGGTCCAGCCGGGTCCGGACGCCGCGGGACCGGGCGCGGACGGCGAGGTCCTCCAACGCGATGGGCAGCCCGGCGTCGGCGAGGTGCGGCGGGTAGATCTCGATCATCAGCGTGCGCAGGGCGGTCACCGACGAGCGGACGGCGGTGGTGGCGGCGGTCAGGTCCGCGACGAGGGCGGTGTCGTCGGGGCGGCGGTCGGGTGCCGCGTCGATCCGGTCGACGGCCCGGGCCATGATCAGCGGGGCCGCGGACAGGTCCTGGACGACGCCGTCGTGCAGATCGGCGGCGATCCGCCGCCGCTCCCGCGTCGACGCGTCGACGGCCCGGGCGGCGGACTCCAGGCGCGCGGTGTCCGCCGCCCGGATCCCACGGATGGCGCGGTGCACCAGCGGCACCTGGAGGGCGAGGAGGACCAGCAGGGCCGCCGCCGTGATGGGCGCGAAGTGCAGCCAGATGGACGTCTGCCGGTCGCTGACCTCGTCGTAGCGGAAGTACGTCTCCAGCAGCAGCCGCTCCCCGGAGGTCGTGGCGACCGGCCGGTACACCTCCAGCAGCCGGCCCTCGGCGCGCTCGTAGACGTTCTCGTCGTCGGTGAGGTCGGTGAGCTCGGCGGTAACGTGGCCGTCCTCGAGGCTCTCGATCTGGTACTCGCCGGCCGGGAAGCTGCGCCCCATCAGCCGGGCCTCGTCGGAGTAGACGATCTCCTCGTCCTCGTTCCAGATCTTCACCCGCACCACGGCGGCGTCCCGCAGGTCGCCGTCGACCACCGCGTCCAGCCGCGCCACGGCGTCGGGGTCCCCGGCGAGCAGGTCGTCGCCGAGCGCCGGTTGGACGAGCAGCGTGGCGATCAGGTCGGTGGTGGTCCGCGCGTCGGCCAGCGCCTGGTTGCGGGCCGCCACGTGGCTGGCCCAGACGCTGCCGACGACCAGCAGGGTGCACGCGACGGCGTTCGCGACGGCGAAGCGGGTCAGCACGCGCCGGGCGGTGGGCAGCGGCCGGGTGGACACCGGCTCGGCGCCCGGGCGCCCGGGGCCGACCAGGCGGGTCCAGGCGGCGGCGCCGTCGGCGGACGCACGTCCCGCCGGTGCCCTCCGGTGCGCCGTCACGGTGTCCCTCCCGGGCCGAAGCAGCCCCGGCCGGCCGGCCGGGGCGATCGATCCGGGGGTCTCGCAGGCTCCGTGCGGATCACCTGAATGCTCGGTGCCGCCGCGTGACCGCAGCAATCCCCCAACCCTGGGGTCCGGGCAGGTGAGGGCCGTGTCGCCGGCCGGCACGGGGTGCGGAGCCGACGGGGGGTGCGGAGCCGACGGGGGGACTCGAACCCCCAACCGCTCGATTACAAGTCGAGTGCGCTACCAGTTGCGCCACGCCGGCGGGACACGGACGAACCGTGTCGGTACGAGGATAGGGACGGCCCGCGGCGGCACCGCGGCGGCGTGACCGCTCAGGCGACGTCGGTGCCCGCGGCACCCGCCCCGAGGTAGCGGGCCGGGTCCGTCGCCGACAGCGGTCCGGCGGCCAGCCAGCGGGCGAAGCCGGCCGGGTCCCGCCGCTCGAGCTCGTCGAGGACCGCCTCGCGGTGGCGGACGATCCGCTGCCGGGCCGGCGGGTCCAGCCGGGCGGCCAGCGCCGCCGAGGTCGCCATCCACTCGCGGCCGAGGGCCTCGATCGGCAGCGTGTCCAGCGGGGCCGCGGGGCCGGCGGCGACGTTGCCGGTCACCACCGCCGGGCGGGCCGGCGGCGGGACGGGCCGCGGCACCGGCCGGGTCGCCGTGGGCCGCGCCACCGGCCGCCCGGGCACCGGCGGGGACGCCGGCCGCCGGCGCGCCGCGCCGCTCCGCGCCAGCCACACCCCGAGGCCGACCACCCCGGCCACCCCGCCGACGAGGGTGGTCACGAGCGCTCCGGCGATCGCGGCGACGCCGGCGAGCACGAGCAGCACCCCGACGGTCCAGGCCGCGGTCTGCCAGGTGGCCTCCAGCGTGGCCCGCAGGTCGTCGTCCGAGGACTCCCGCGCGATGCCCGCGGCCAGGGCGCCGGTGACGACGGCGCCGAGCCCCACGGCCAGCAGGCCGGCGGGGCGCAGGGACAACCCGCCCACGAGGGCGAGCCCGCCGACGACGACGAGCGCCACGCAGGCGAGGCAGCGGACGAGCAGACCGCGAGACGACACGGGACGGCCTCCGGGGACGGACGAGGGGCGGGACGCGAGCAGCGTCCCGAGGACGGCCGCTCGCCGCGGCCCCCTACCCACACGCCGCGCGGGGCCACACCGCGCCGACGGCGTGTCGCACCACGGTGTGGTGTCCCAGGGACCTCACAGCCTCCGCCCAGCCCGGTCGGAGACGACGCGCCGACCGTGGAGGCCGGTGCGGCGAACGGCTGCGCCGGAGGAGGAGACCGAGATGGACGAGCAGAACCCCCGGGGCACGACCGGGCACGGCCAGCAGCACCCCCAGGACGGCCCGGCGCCGCACGGACAGGTCCCTCCGGCATGGTCCCCGCCCACCCCCGCCCCGGCGCCGTCCCCCGGGCTGCCGCCGTCCCCGCCGACGCCCACCTGGCACGCGGCGGCCCCCGCCCTCGGCCACCCCGCCGCGCCGCCCGCCGGTCAGCCGCACGCCGCCCAGCCGCACCCCGGCCAGCCGCAGCCCGTCCCGGCCCTCGCGGCCACGGCGCCCGCCCGCCGCGCCGGCCGGCTGCGGATCGGGGTCGCCGGGCTGGTCGCGGGCGCGCTCATCGGCGGCGGCGCGGGCGCCGGCGTGGTCGCGCTGTCCGACGACGGCGGGTCCGGCGGGACGACGCCGGTCGCCGCGCAGGCGGTGACCATCACCGACCCGGAGAACGCCACCGCGGTGACGGCGGCCGCGGCCAAGGCGACCCCCAGCGTGGTGACCGTGTACGTGAGCAGCGGCTCGTCCAGCGGCAGCGGCTCGGGCGTCGTCCTGACCGACGACGGCTACGTGGTCACCAACAACCACGTGGTCAGCCTCGACAGCAGCACCGACGACGCCGCCGTCCAGGTCCGCACCTCCGACGGCACCCTCTACGACGCCACCGTCGTGGGCACCGACCCGACCTCGGACCTGGCCGTGCTGAAGCTGGACGGCGCCAGCGACCTGACCCCGGCCGACTTCGCCGACTCCGACGACGTCCAGGTCGGCGACCTGGCCGTCGCCATCGGCGCCCCGCTGGGGCTGTCGGACACGGTGACCGACGGCATCGTCAGCGCGACCGACCGCGCCGTCGCCACCGGGTCGACGCAGGACGACGCCACCGTGATCGACGCGCTGCAGACCGACGCCGCGATCAACCCGGGCAACTCCGGCGGCGCGCTGGTGAACGGCGCCGGCGAGGTGATCGGCATCAACACCGCGATCGCCACCGTCGCCTCGGGGGCGCCCGGCCAGTCCGGCCAGAGCGGCAACATCGGCGTGGGCTTCGCCATCCCCAGCAACACCGCGCAGCGGATCGCCGAGGAGATCATCGCCGACGGGTCGGCCGACACCGCCTACCTCGGGGTGAGCGCCCGGACCGAGGGCAGCGAGGAGGTCGGCGCCGGCGCCCAGGTGGTGCAGGTCCAGCCCGGCTCCCCCGCGGCCGACGCGGGGCTGACCCCCGGCGACGTCGTCACCGCCGTCGGCGACCGGCCGGTCACCACGTCCACGGAGCTGACCGCGGCCGTGCGCAGCTACGCGCCCGGTGACCAGGTCACCCTGACCGTCGAGCGGGACGGCGAGACGCGCACGGTGGACGTGACGCTGGACACCGCCGCCGGCTGACGCCCGGGCGGTCCGCGGGCGGGGTGCCTAGGCTCGGATCCGTGCCGGCACCCCGCCCGACCGCGCCTCTGGCGGGGTCGCTCGACGACCCGCGGCGGGCGCAGGACCTCGCCAGGATGAAGCGGCTGGCCACGGGGCTGTTCCTGCTCGCCGCCGCCGTCTTCCTGACCTGCGTGCTCATCGGGTCCGAGGCCGGCGCCTGGGTCGGCTACGTGCGGGCCACCGCCGAGGCGTCCATGGTCGGCGCGCTGGCCGACTGGTTCGCCGTCACCGCGCTGTTCCGGCACCCGCTGCGGCTGCCGATCCCGCACACCGCGATCATCCCGCGCAAGAAGGACCAGATCGGCGCCAGCCTGGGCACGTTCGTGCAGGAGAACTTCCTGACCCGCGCGGTGGTCGAGGAGAAGCTGGCGACCGTCGACGTCCCCGGCCGGCTCGGCGCGTTCCTCGCCGCCCCCGGCCGCGCGGAGCGGCTGGCCGGGGACGCCGCCGCCGCGCTGTCCGGGGTGACCGACCTGCTGCGCGACGAGGACGTCCAGCCCGCCGTCGCGGCCCTGGTCGACCGCAAGCTGCACGAGACCCCGGCCTCCCCGGTGCTCGCCCGGGTGCTGGAGCTCGTCGTGGACGGCGACCGGCACCAGGAGGTCCTCTCGGCGGCGCTGCGCTACTTCGCCCGCTTCCTGGAGGAGAACCGCGTCGTGTTCCGGGCCCAGCTCGGCGACGCCTCCCCCTCGTGGGTCCCCGACTGGGTCGACGACCGGGTGTTCAACCGCGCCTTCACCGGCGTGCAGGAGTTCCTGGAGGAGGTCGGCGACGACCGGCACCACGAGCTGCGCCGGGTCTACGACGCCCGGCTGCGGGCCTACGTGCACGCGCTGCGCACCGACCCGGCCACCCAGGCGCGGGTCGAGGAGTTCAAGAAGGACCTGCTGGAGCACCCGGCCATCCGGACCTGGTCGGGGTCGCTGTGGACCAACGCCAAGAACTCGTTCCTCGCCGCCGCGGCCGACCCGGACTCGGAGCTGCGGGCGCGGGTCACCGAGCTGATCGGCGACGCCGCCCGCCTGCTGCAGACCGACCCGACCGCCCGCGAGCTCGTGCAGCGGCAGAGCCGGCGGGCCGCGGGCTACCTGGTGGAGCGGTTCTCCGGGGACCTGGCCGACGTCGTCGGCAGCACGGTCGCCCGCTGGGACACCGAGGAGACCAGCCGCCGCATCGAGCTCCAGGTGGGCCGGGACCTGCAGTTCATCCGCATCAACGGCACGGTCGTGGGCGGCCTGGCCGGCCTGGTGATCTACTCGCTCGCCCAGCTCCTCGGCTGACCCGCAGCTCGCGGCTCAGCGGCGCAGGCACGGCACTCGTCCGATGCGCCCGGGCCTGCCACGCTGTTGCCGTGACGGAGTCCAGGTACCGCCTCCCGGAGGACGAGTTCCACGCCGGTGCCCGGGTACCGGTGGGGGAACAGGTCGAGGTGCAGTCCGAGCCGGTGGTCCCACCGGCCGACTGGCGCGGCGACGCGATGCCGTGGGCCGACGGCGGCTCCGGGGACGCCGACGGCGACTGACCGGACCGCGCCGGCCGCGTCAGCGCCGGGCGGCGCCCGCCGCGTACAGCGCGATGCCGGCGGCGACGCTGACGTTGAGCGACTCGGTGTCCCGGGCGATGGGGATCCGGACGACGACGTCGCAGCGCTCCCGCACCAGCCGGGACAGCCCGGTGCCCTCCGCGCCGACGACCAGGGCCACCGGGTCAGCGAACCCGTCGTAGTCGTGCAGGTCCACGTCGCCGTCGCCGGCCAGCCCCACGGTCTGCAGGCCGGCGTCCTGGTAGGCGCCCAGGGCGCGGGCCAGGTTGACCGCGCGGGCCACCGGCAGCCGCGCGGCCGCGCCGGCGCTGGTGCGCCAGGCCGAGGCGGTCATGCCGACCGAGCGCCGCTGCGGGACGACGACGCCGTGCGCGTCGAACGCCGCGGCCGAGCGGACCACCGCGCCGAGGTTGCGCGGGTCGGTCACCCCGTCCATCGCCACGACCAGCGGCGGCCGGCCCGAGTCGCGGGCGACGTCGAGCAGGTCGTCGGGGTGGGCGTACTCGTAGGGCGGCACCTGGAGCCCGATGCCCTGGTGCAGCGCGCCCGAGGACATCCGGTCGAACTCGGCCTTGCCGACCTCGAGCAGCGGCAGGCCGCGGTCGGCGGCCAGGGTGAGCGCCTCGGTGATCCGCTCGTCGGTGCGGCCGGCGTCGGTGACCACGTACAGCGCGGTCGCCGGGATCTCGGCGCGCAGGGCCTCGACGACCGGGTTGCGGCCGAGCAGCAGCTCGGGCGTCTCCTCGGCACGCTGGCGGCTGCGCTCGCGCTCGCTGCGGCGCCGGGCGTCGGCCTGCGCCTTGCGCTGGGCGGGGTGGCCCTTGCGCATCTCGGCCGGCGGCGTCGCGCCCCGGCCGGCCAGCGAGCGGCGGTTCTTGCCGCCGGTGCCGGCCGTGGCGGTCTTCTTGCCCGCGCCGCTGCTGCGGCCGCGGCGCTGGCTGTTGCCGGCCATCAGCGGTTCAGCTCCCATCGGGGTCCGGACGGTGTGTCCTCGACCTGTACCCCGAGCGCGGCGAGCTGGTCGCGGACCGCGTCGGCGCTGGCGAAGTCCTTCCGGGCGCGGGCGGCCTGCCGCTGGTCGAGCGCGAGCCGGACCAGGCCGTCGGCGACCTCCGCCAGCCGCTCGTCAGCGCCGGCCCCGGCCGCCCAGTGCGGGTCGAGCGGGTCGAGGCCGAGGACGTCGAGCATCGCGCGGACCGCGCCCAGCGCCGCGGCGGTCGCGGCGTCGTCCCCGCGGTCCAGCGCGCTGTTGCCGTCGCGCACCGTGTCGTGGAGGACGCCCACCGCGGCGGAGGTGCGCAGGTCGTCGTCCATGGCGGCGTCGAAGGCCGCCGGCCGCCCGGCCGGCGCGACCTCGCCGACCCGCTCGACGGCCCGGCGCACGAAGTGCTCGATCCGCCGGTAGGCGACCGCGGCCTCCTGCAGCGCCGCGTCGGTGAACTCGATCGTCGACCGGTAGTGCGGGGTGACCAGGTAGTAGCGCAGCTCGACCGGCCGGACGCGCTGGACCACCTCGTCGACCAGCGCGGTGTTGCCCATCGACTTGCTCATCTTCTCGCCGCCGAGGGTCACCCAGCCGTTGTGCACCCAGTAGCGGGCGAACGCGTCACCGGCCGCCCGGGACTGCGCCTGCTCGTTCTCGTGGTGCGGGAAGCGCAGGTCCAGCCCGCCGCCGTGGATGTCGAACTCCGCACCCAGGTAGCGCCCGGCCATCGCCGAGCACTCCAGGTGCCAGCCCGGGCGGCCGCGCCCCCAGGGGGTCGGCCACGACGCGGTGTCCGGCTCCCCCGGCTTGCTGCCCTTCCACAGCGCGAAGTCCCGCGGGTCGCGCTTGCGGTCGTCGGTGTCGGTGTCGGCCGCCGGCTGCAGGTCGTCGAGCTTCTGCCCGGTCAGCGCCCCGTACTCCGGGAACGACCGGACGTCGAAGTAGACGTCGCCGTCCACCGCGTAGGCGTGCCCGCGCTCGATCAGACGCTGCATCAGCTCGACCATCTCGGGCACGTGCCCGGTGGCGCGGGGCTCGTAGGTGGGCGGCAGCACGCCGAGGACGTCGTAGGCCCGGGTGCAGGCGAGCTCGTTGGCGTAGGCCCACGCCCACCACGGCACGCCGTTGGCCTCGGCCTTGGCCAGGATCTTGTCGTCGACGTCGGTGACGTTGCGGACCAGCGTCACGCGGTGCCCGGTGGCGGTCAGCCAGCGGCGCAGCACGTCGAAGTTGAGCGCGGCCCGGACGTGCCCCACGTGCGGCGGGCCCTGGACGGTGAGCCCGCAGACGTACATCGAGACCTCGCCGGCGCGCAGGGGCTCGAAGTCGCGGACCGCGCGGGCGGCGGTGTCGTGCAGGCGCAGGCTCACTGTGCGGAGTCTACGGAGGCTCCCTCGTGCTCGGCCCTGACCACCAGCGCGGTCGCCACCGCGGCGCGGCCCTCGCCGCGGCCGACCAGGCCCAGCCCGTCGGTCGTGGTCGCCGAGACGCTCACCGGCGCGCCCAGCGCCGCCGACAGCACCGCCTCCGCCTCGGCCCGCCGCGGGCCCAGCTTGGGCGTGGGCGCGATCAGCTGGACCGCGGCGTTGCCCACCCGCCAGCCGGCCGCCGCCAGCACCTCGCGGACGTGCTCGAGCACGACGGCCCCGCGGGCGCCGGCCCAGCGCGGGTCGTCGGTGCCGAGCAGGCCGCCGATGTCGCCGAGGCCGGCGGCGGACAGCACGGCGTCGGTGAGCGCGTGGGCGACGACGTCGCCGTCGGAGTGCCCCGCGCAGCCGTCGGCGCCCGGCCACTCCAGCCCGGCCAGCCAGCACGCGCGTCCCGGCTCCACCGGGTGCACGTCGACGCCGGTGCCCACCCGCGGCAGCACGGCGCCGGTCACCGGGCCACCTGCAGCTCGGCCAGCGCCAGGTCGTGGGCGACGGTCACCTTGGCCGCCCGCTCGTCCCCCGCGACCGTCGCGACCGGCACCCCGGCGGCGCGCACCACGGCCGCGTCGTCGGTGAGCTCGCCGGCGTCGTCGAGGGCGGCGTAGGCGGCGGCCAGGGCCGCGCGGGCGAACCCCTGCGGCGTCTGCACGCGGCGCAGGGCGGCCCGGTCGGGGGCGGCGGTGACGGTCCCGGCGTCGTCCACCACCACCGTGGTGTCGACGACCGGCAGGACCGGGACGACGGCGGGCGCGCCGGCCGCGAGCGCGTCCAGCACCCGGGCGACGACGTCGGGCGGGGTCAGCGGCCGGGCGGCGTCGTGCACCAGGACGGCGCGCGCCGCGGCGGGGACGGCGCCCAGGGCGGCCCGCACCGAGGCGGTGCGGGTGGCACCACCGGTCACCAGGCGCGTGCCGGCGGGCAGCACCCCGGCGAAGGCGGCGCGCTCGGCGGCCGGGACGGCGACGACGACCTCGTCCACCCCGCCGTCGAGCAGGGTCGCGACCGCCCATGCCACCAGCGGGCGACCGGCGAGCGGGACCAGCGCCTTCGGCCGGTCGGCCCCCAGACGCGAACCACTCCCGGCCGCTGCGACGATGCCGACAGCGTGCACGGGAGTGGTCTGCGAGTACTGCGAGGTGAGCGCGGGGCTGACGCTCAGCTGGCGAGGACCTCGTCGAGGAGCACCTCGGCCTTGTCCTCGTTGGTGCCCTCGGCCAGCGCGAGCTCGCTGACGAGGATCTGGCGGGCCTTGGACAGCATGCGCTTCTCGCCCGCGGACAGGCCGCGGTCCTTGTCGCGCCGCCAGAGGTCGCGCACGACCTCGGCCACCTTGTTCACGTCACCGGAGGCCAGCTTCTCGAGGTTGGCCTTGTAGCGGCGGGACCAGTTGGTGGGCTCCTCGGTGTGCGGCGCACGCAGCACCTCGAAGACCCGGTTCAGCCCGTCCTGACCGACGACGTCGCGCACGCCGACGATCTCTGCGTTGTCGGCCGGCACGCGCACGGTCAGGTCGCCCTGAGCGACCTTCAGCACGAGGTAGGCCTTCTCTTCGCCCTTGATGACGCGAGTCTCGATCGCCTCGATCAGAGCGGCACCGTGGTGCGGATAGACGACGGTCTCGCCGACAGTGAAGCCCATGTGGATGTGACCCCTTTCGCTGTCCACAGCCTACCACGGCAGACTGCACCCAGGGCGGCCCGCGGACGCGCAAAGCCGCAGGTCAGAGGGCACATGAGATACCCGGGAGGGGTTGACACGGGCATGGTCGATGTGCCTGCGGGCCCCGCCCGGCACGTCCGGTCGGTGCGGGCGCTGGTGCTCGCCACGCACCCCGGGCCGGCCCTCGCGGTGACCACGGTGGCGACCCTGCTCGCCGTCGCCGCCGGGGTGTCGGCGGGGCGCGTGGTGCTGCTGTGCCTCGCCGTCCTCGCAGGTCAGGCGTCCATCGGGTGGAGCAACGACTGGCTGGACGCCGACCGCGACCGGGCCGTGGCCCGCCCCGACAAGCCCGTCGTGCAGGGCGCGGTGAGCCCCTCGGCGCTGCGCTCGGCGGCGCTCGTCAGCGTCGTCCTCGCCGTCGTCCTGTCGCTCCTGCTCGGCCTCGCGCCGGGGGTCCTGCTGCTCGTCCTCGTCGCCAGCGGCTGGGCCTACAACGCCGGCCTGAAACGGACCGCGGCGTCCGTGGTGCCCTATGTGACCGGGTTCGGGCTGCTGCCGGCCGGCGTCGTGGCGGCGGCACCGGGCACCCCGACCGCCCCCTGGTGGCTGGTCGCCGCCGGCGGCGCGCTCGGCGCCGCGGCCCACCTGGCCAACGTGGCGCCGGACATCGAGGAGGACCTGGCGACCGGCGTGCGGGGGCTGCCGCACCGGATCGGCGCGGCCGTCTCGGCCGTCACCGGCGCGGTGCTGCTGTTCGCCGCCTCGCTGGTGCTGGTCCTCGGTCCCGCCGGGCGCCCGACGGCGGCCGGCTGGGCGGGTCTGGCGCTGGCCGTGCCCGCGGTGGTCGTGGCGGCCCTGTCGGGGACGTCGCGGTTCCGCCGGCTGGCGTTCCCCGCGGTGATGCTGCTGACCGTGCTGGACGTGGTGTTGCTGCTGGCCGGGGGGGGGGGGCGGGGGCGGTCCCCCCCCCGCCCCCCCCCCCCCCCGCGCCGGCGGCGGGCGCGGGCCGCCCCGCGCGCGCACACCCCCGCCACACCCCCC
>NZ_JBJGZO010000049.1:0-21805 GCF_054050575.1 Blastococcus sp. SYSU D00868 | reverse complement strand
CGCCGGGTGACGGTCTCCGTCACCCGGCGACTCCGCTACACCTCGAGGACGGTCGGGATGATCATCGGCCGGCGGCGGTAGGTGTCGCTGACCCACTTGCCGACGGTCCGGCGGATCACCTGGGACAGGCGGTGGGCGTCGACCTCGCCGTCCTCCAGGGTGCGCTTGAGGTTCTCCTCGACCAGCCGCAGCGCCTCGTCGAAGGCCGCCGGGTTCTCCGAGAAGCCGCGGGTGGACAGGTGCACCGGCCGCACGATGGTGCGGGTGGAGGGCTCGACGACGACGGTGAGGGCGACGAACCCCTCGTCGCCGAGGATCCGCCGCTCCTGCAGCGCCTCCTCGCCGACGTCGCCCACGTTGAGGCCGTCGACGTAGACGTTGCCGATCGGCACGGTGCCGACGATCGAGGCCTTGCCGTCGACGAGGTCCACCACGACGCCGTCCTCGGCGAGGATGACCCGGTCGGTGCTCATCCCGGTCTGCTCGGCGAGCGCGGCGTGGGCGCGCAGGTGCCGCCACTCCCCGTGCACCGGCATGAGGTACCGCGGCTTGGCGACGTTGAGCAGCGTGCGCAGCTCGCCGGCCGGCGCGTGCCCGGAGACGTGCACCATCGCCGTCTCCTTGTGGATCACCGTCGCGCCCAGCCGGGCCAGGCCGTTGATCACCTTGTAGACGGCGGTCTCGTTGCCCGGTACCAGGGACGACGCCAGCACGATCGTGTCGCCGGCCTCGATGGTCACCTGGTGGTGCTCGCCGCGGGCCATCCGCCCCAGCGCCGACAGCGGCTCCCCCTGCGAGCCGGTGCTGACCAGCACCACCTGCTCGGCGGGCATCGCCGTCGCCTCGTCGAGGGAGACCATCAGGCCCGGCGCCATGCGCAGCAGGCCCAGGTCGCGGGCCACGCCCATGTTGCGGACCATCGACCGGCCGACGAAGGCGACCTTGCGGCCGTGCTTCTCCGCGGCGTCGAGCACCTGCTGGATGCGGTGCACGTGGCTGGCGAAGCTGGACACGATCAGGCGCTGCGTGGCCCGCCGGAACACGTCCTCCAGCACCGGCCCGATCGCGCGCTCGCTGGTGACGAAGCCGGGGATCTCGGCGTTGGTCGAGTCGGCCAGCAGCAGGTCGATGCCCTCGAGCCCGAGCCGCGCGAAGGCGCCGAGGTCGGTGAGGACGCCGTCGAGCGGCAGCTGGTCCATCTTGAAGTCGCCGGTGTGCACCAGCAGGCCCGCCGGGGTGTGCACGGCGACGGCCAGCGCGTCGGGGATCGAGTGGTTGACGTTGATGAACTCGCAGTGGAACGGCCCGGCGAGGTGGTCGTCGCCGCCGGCCACCTCCACCAGCACCGGGTCGATGCGGTGCTCGCGCAGCTTGGCCTTGACCAGGGCGAGGGTGAACCGGGAGCCGACCAGCGGGATGTCCCCGCGCAGCCGCAGCAGGTAGGGCAGCGCGCCGATGTGGTCCTCGTGCCCGTGGGTCAGCACCACGGCCTCGACGTCGTCCAGCCGGTGCTCGATGACCCCGAAGTCGGGGAGGATCAGGTCGATGCCGGGCTGCTCCGCCTCAGGGAAGAGGACGCCGCAGTCGATGACCAGCAGCCGCCCCTCGTACTCCAGGACGGCCATGTTGCGGCCGATCTCCCCCAGCCCGCCGAGGGCCACCACGCGCAGGCCGCCCGACGGCAGCGGCGGCGGCATCTTGAGGTCCAGGTGCGGCTGCGTGGTGGGAGCACTCACAGGCTGACGCCTCCGGCGGCGAGATCGGTGCGCAGCTGCTCGAGCTGCTCGGGGGTGGCGTCGACCATCGGCGGCCGGACCGGCCCGGCGGGCAGCCCGAGGGCGTTCAGCGCCGCCTTGACCAGGATGACGCCCTGGGTGCGGAAGATGCCGGTGTAGACCGGCAGCAGCGCCTCGTTGACGGCGCGGGCCTTGACCAGGTCGCCGGACTCCACCGCGGCGACCAGCTCGGCCAGCCGGTGGCCGACCAGGTGCCCCACGACGCTGACCACGCCGACGGCGCCGAGCGCCAGCAGCGGCAGGTTCAGCATGTCCTCGCCGCTGTAGTAGGCGAGGTCGGTGCGGGCCAGCGTCCACGCGACGTCGCCGAGGTCGCCCTTGGCGTCCTTCACCGCGACGATCCGCGGGTGCTCCGCGGCGCGCACCAGCGTCTCCACCTCGATCGGGACGACGGTGCGCGGCGGGATGTCGTAGAGCATCACCGGCAGGTCGGTGGCGTCGGCGACGGCGGTGAAGTGCCGCAGCAGGCCCTCCTGCGGCGGCTTGTTGTAGTACGGCGTCACGACCATGAGCCCGTGCGCGCCCAGCCGGGCGGCGTCGCGGGCCTTCTCGATCGAGTGCGCGGTGTCGTTGGTGCCCACCCCGGCGACCACGACGGCGCGGTCGCCCACCGCGTCGAGCACGGCCTCGAGGACGGCGCGCTGCTCGGCGTCGCTGATCGTCGGGGACTCCCCCGTCGTCCCGGCGACCACCAGGCCGTCGTGGGCGCCCCGGTCCACCAGGTGCGCGGCCAGCTCCTGGGCGCCGGCCAGGTCGATCGTGCCGTCCTCGGCCAGGGGGGTGACCATGGCCGAGAGCACACGCCCGAAGGGTCGGGCGGGGTCGCTGGTCATGGGGGTGAATCTACCCAGCGCCGCCTCCGCCGTCCGCCGCCCGGGGCCGTCAGCGCCGGAGGTCGGAGACGGCGTACCGCAGCCCCGTCGACGGCGAGGTGGACCAGCCCTGCGCGGGCGTGCGGGAGACCAGCCGCCAGCCGGTGCCCAGCACCGGGGCGCGGGTGTCCCCCTCCACCTCGAGGTCGACGTCGGTGACCACCGCCCGCTCGGCGTGCGGCAGGAACTCGGCGTAGACCGTGCCGCCGCCGATCACCCAGCAGTCGGGGAACTGGGCGAGGACCTGGCTGACCGAGTACGCCGGGCGGGCGCCCTCGGCCCACCACAGCGGGTCGGTGGTGAGGACGACGTTGGTCCGCCCGGGCAGCGGCCGGAACCGCTGGGGCAGCGAGTCCCAGGTGCGCCGTCCCATGACGACGGTCGACCCGGTGGTGAGCTCGCGGAAGTTCCTCAGGTCCTCCGGCAGGTGCCAGGGCAGCGCGCCGTCCGCGCCGATGACCCGGGCCCGGGCCTGCGCCCAGACGAGCGAGATCGCCACGGCCGGGGAGGTCAGACGGCGACGGCGGCGCGGATGGCCGGGTGCGGGTCGTAGCCGCGCACCGTCACGTCGTCGACGGTGTGCTCGAACAGCGACGGCGCCGGGGCCAGCTCCAGCGTGGGGAACGGGCGGACCGGGCGGGACAGCTGCTCGGCGACCTGCTCGCGGTGGTTGTCGTAGACGTGGCAGTCGCCGCCGACCCAGATGAAGTCGCCGGGCTCCAGGCCGACCTGGGCGGCGACCATGTGCGTGAGCAGCGCGTAGCTGGCGATGTTGAACGGGACGCCGAGGAACATGTCCGCGCTGCGCTGGTACAGCTGGCAGGACAGCCGGCCGCCGGCGACGGAGAACTGGAACAGCGCGTGGCACGGGGCGAGCGCCATGTCCGGCAGCGCGGCGACGTTCCAGGCCGACACCACCATGCGGCGGGAGTCGGGGTCGCGGCGCAGCGTCTCCAGCACGGCGGAGATCTGGTCGACGTGCTCGCCGGACGGGGTGGGCCAGGACCGCCACTGCACGCCGTACACCGGGCCGAGCTCGCCGGTGGGCGAGGCCCACTCGTCCCAGATGGTGACGCCGTGGTCGTGCAGGTAGGCGACGTTGCTCTCGCCGCGCAGGAACCACAGCAGCTCGACGACGATCGAGCGCAGGTGCACCTTCTTCGTGGTCAGCAGCGGGAAGCCGGCGGAGAGGTCGTAGCGCAGCCGCTCGCCGAACAGGCTGACCGTGCCGGTGCCCGTGCGGTCGGCCTTCGGCGTCCCCTGCTCCAGCACCCGCCGCAGGAGGTCCTCGTACTGCGTGTCGACCGGCTGCCCGGCAGTCCCCACCACGGGGAGGCACCCTACGTGCCGGGACCGACAGGCCACACTCTCCGACATGGAGTGGTGGGCCACGCTGGCGGCCGTCGTCGGGGGCCTGCTGGTCGTCTGGGCGCTGCTGCTCGTGCTGCTGTGGCGGGCGCGCCCGGAGGACCTCACCGTGCGCGAGGCGCTGCGGCTGCTGCCCGACCTCGTCCGCCTGGTGCGGCGGCTGGCCCGCGACCCGGAGGTGCCGCGCGGGGTGCGGCTCCGGCTGTGGCTGCTGCTGGCCTACCTGCTCTCGCCGCTGGACCTGGTGCCCGACGTCGTCCCGGTGCTCGGGTACGCCGACGACGTCGTCGTGGTCGCCCTGGCGCTGCGCGCGGTCGTGCGCCGGGCCGGGGACGAGGCCCTGACCCGCGCGTGGCCGGGCGGCCCGGCGGGGCTGGAGGTGGTGCGGCGGCTGGCCGGGGCCCGGCTCACCCGGTGACGGCGGCCAGATCGGGGGCGAGGTCCCCGGCGCCGGCCACGACGACGCGGTCGAGCTGCAGCCAGCCGGCCATCAGCCGCAGCTCCGCGGCCAGCTCGGCGGCGACCTCGGCCCGGTCCACGCCCTCCTCGCCGTGGACGGCCTGCACGAGCAGCGCGCCCGCCCTGCGGTCGGCCTTGAGGTCGGCCCGGGCGACGAGCCGGTCGCCGAGGAGGAACGGCAGGACGTAGTAGCCGTGCACCCGCTGCGCGGCGGGGGTGTAGATCTCCAGGCGGTAGCGGAAGCCGAACAGCCGCTCGACCCGCGGCCGCTCCCAGACCAGGGAGTCGAACGGGCTCAGCAGCGCGCGGGCGCGGATCCAGCGCGGCCGCCGGGCCGCGGGGTCCAGCCAGGCCGGGGCGGACCAGCCGTCGACGGCCACGGGCAGCAGCTCGCCGGCCTCGGTGAGCTCCTCGATCGCCCGCCGGGCGGCCGGCGGACGCAGCCGGAAGTAGTCGCGCAGGTCGCGCTCGGTGGCCACGCCCAGGGCGCGGGCGGCGGTGCGGACCAGCTCCCGGACCGCGTCGGCGGGGTCCGGCGTCGGCGCCCGGACGACGGCCGGCGGCAGGACCCGCTCGGTGAGGTCGTAGACGCGCTCGAAGCCGGCGGTGCGGCTGCGGGCGGTGAGCACGCCGGTGAAGAACAGCCACTCGAGGGCGACCTTGGCCGGGTGCCAGTTCCACATGGTCCCGGGCCGCTCGCGCCGGGTCTCGAGCAGCTCGCCGGCCCGGGTCGGGCCCTGCGCGCGGACCCGGTCGAGGACCTCCGCGACGTAGCCCGGCCGCTCCCGCTGGAGGCGGACCATGTTGCCCCAGGCGTGCTCCTCGGCCGCGGCCATCCGCCAGCGCAGGTGCGGGTGCAGCCGCACCGGGAGGTAGGACGCCTCGTGCGCCCAGTACTCGAACACCTCGTGCCGGCGGTCGGTGAAGTCGTCGAGCGCCGCCCGCGGATAGGCACCCAGGCGGCTGAAGTACGGCAGGTAGTGCGACCGGGAGAGCACGTTGACCGAGTCGATCTGGACGACGCCCAGCCGCCCGGTGACCCGCCGCAGCCCGCGGCTGTCGACCGGGCCGGTCGGCCGCGGGGCGGCGAAGCCCTGGGCCGCCAGCGCGATGCGCCGGGCCAGCGGGGCGGGCAGCCGGTCGACGGCGGGGGCGCTCACGCCGCCGATCCTGCCCGCCGGGTCCGACGGACGACGCCCCACCTGCGCCTACGCTGCCCCGGTGGAGCCCCGCGCCTTCCCCCGGCTGACCGGCAACGCCGCCGTCTCCGTCCGTCCGGCGAGCCCCGCCGACGCCGAGGCCGTCGCCCGCGTCCAGGCGGTCACGTGGCGCACGGCCTACCGCGAGGTGCTGCCGGCCGCGGTGCTCGACGAGTGGGACGAGGCCGCGGCCGCCGAGGTGTGGCGGGTGGCCGCGGCGGCGCCGCCCACGCCCGCGCACGGCCTGCTCGTCGCCGTGGACGGGGCGGAGGTGGTCGGCTTCGCCGCCTACGGGCCGCCGGAGGTGACGGCGGACGACCCGTCGTCGCCGCACGGCCCCACGACGGAGGTCGCCGCGCTGCTGGTGGAGCCCCGGTGGGGGCGCCGGGGCCACGGCAGCCGGCTGCTGGCGGCCGTGGCCGACACGGCGACCGCCACCGGCGCCGCCCGGCTGACGATGTGGGTGCCCGAGCCGGACCGGGTCACCGCCCGCTTCCTCGAGTCGGCGGGCTGGGCTCGCGAGGGCTGGGCGCGCACGCTGGACACGGGCGGGGAGCCGCTGCGCGAGGTGCGCTGGCACGCCGAGCTCACCGAGGTGGGGGCATCGTGACGTTCGAGGGGTTCCCGGACGAAGGCCTGGTCTTCTACGAGGGGCTCGAGGCCGACAACAGCAAGACGTACTGGACGCGTCAGCGCCCGGTCTACGAGTCGTCGGTGCGGGCGCCGCTGCAGGCGCTCGCCGACGAGCTGGCCGGCGAGTTCGGGCCGGCGAAGCTCTTCCGCCCCTACCGCGACGTCCGCTTCAGCAACGACAAGACGCCGTACAAGACCCACCAGGGCGCCGTGGTCGAGCCGCCGGGCCGCGGGGCGGGCGCCTGGTACGTGCAGGTCTCCGCCGACGGGCTGCGGGTGGCCGGCGGCTGCTGGCGGCTCGAGTCCGACCAGGTGGCCCGCTACCGGCGGGCGGTGCTCGACGACGTCCAGGGCCGCCGGCTGGCCGACGAGGTCGCCCGCCTCACCGCCGCGGGGTGGGAGGTCGGCGGCGAGCGGCTGACGCGCAGCCCCCGCGGCTTCGACGTCCCGGACGACGACCGGGCCGATCTGCTGCTGCACAAGTCGCTGCACGTGGCGCGGCAGTGGGAGCCCGCGCCGTGGCTGCACGAGCGGGAGGCCCTGGACCCGGTCCGCGCTGCCTGGCGCGACGTGGTGGTGCTCAACGCGTGGCTGGCCGACAACGTCGGCGCCACGACCAAGGAGATCCGCCGCCGCTGACGGCGGGGCTCAGGCCTGCTCGGCGCGCTCCACGTCGGGGAAGTGCTCCAGCGCGAACCGGCTCGAGGCGGCGACGTGCTCGCGCATGAGCTCCTCCGCGCGGTCGGCGTCGGCGTCCCGCAGGGCGTCGAGGATGGCGCGGTGCTGCTCGTTCACGCGGCTCGCCCGGTCCGAGGGGTAGGCGTAGTTGGAGCGGTAGCTGACCGTGAACGCCAGGACCTGACCCATGATCGTCTGCAGCAGCGGGTTGCCGGTGGCCTCGCTGACCCGCATGTGGAAGGCCAGGTCGGCGACCGCCTGCTCCGAGGCGTCGCCCTGCGCGCCGATCCTGACCAGCCGGGCGTGCGCGTCCTCGAGGGCGTCGAGGTGGTGCTCCTCGCGGGCGGTCGCCGCCTCCCGGGCGGCGTAGGACTCCAGCACCCCCCGCAGCGAGTAGATCCGCACGATGTCCTGGGCGGTCACCATCCGGACGGTCGCGCCGCGGTTGGGCGTCAGCTCGACGAGCCCCTCGCTCTGCAGCGTGAACAGCGCCTCGCGGACGGGGGTGCGGCTCACCCCGAGCTGCTCGGCCAGCGAACGTTCCGGCAAGGGCTCGCCGGGCTTCAGGCGCCCCGAGAAGATCTCCGTGCGCAGGATGCGCGCCACGCCCTCGCTCGTCCGCTGGGACATGGGCACGACGCCCCGCCCCAAGGGCTCCATGTGCACTCCGTCCTCGCAGGTGTCGAGGAAGGATACGGGGTGCGGTGGTCCGCGCCCCGTCCCGGCGCCTGCCGCCGCACAGGGGCGACCCGGACGATCCCGGGCCGCCCCTGCGGGTCGGCGCGTCAGCCGGTCAGCCCGGCAGCCCGCCCACCGGCGAGTCCGGCCGCGCGGGAGGAGCGGCGCCCGTGGCCGGCTCCGGCGGGAGCACCGGCCCCAGCCCCGGCTCCAGGTCGTCGTCGAAGTTGGCCACGCCCCACTGGTGGGCGTCGAGCCCCACGACCTCGGCGTGCTCCGGCTGCCGGAGTCCGCCGAACCGCTCGAACAGCAGGCACATGAGCAGGACCGGCACGCCGGTGACCAGCATCGTCGCCGCGACACCGGCCAGCTGCCACCAGGGCGTGATCTCCCCGACCCCGACGGCGTACTCCCCCTCGAGGCCGATGTAGCCACCGGTCGGGGTGCCCCACGCGAGGAAGCCGGTCAGCAGCGCACCGGCGATGCCCGGGCCCAGGGCCAGCGGGACCACCTTGGGGTCGTCGATCCCGGCCCGGCGTAGCAGGGCCGCGGTGCCGAGGGCCACCACCGGGCCGAGGGCCCCCACGAGCAGGCACTCCCACGCGGTGCCGACGTCGAACAGCGTCCCGCCCATCACGACGCCGGCGATCGGCCCGAGCAGCGCCCAGGACGACTCCCGCCGCCTGTACGCCAGGAGCAGCCCGACGACGGCGCCGCCCAGGATCGCCGCGAACAGGTTGACGATGACCAGGCCGATGCCGCTCTCGGTGAACGAGATCCCGAAGAACCCGACGTCGGGGACGATGTAACCGCTGCCGATGGTGATGAACGGCAGGGCGAAGAGGATGAGCAGCACGCCGATGCCGACGAAGGCAGCGTTGTGCGACGCGGGCTTGGCGCCGCTCGCGTGCGGCCGGAAGGCGCCCAGTCGCGGCCCGACCCGCCAGGCCAGGACCAGCACGAACGTCCCCGCGGTGATGTACAGCGGGAAGATGCCGTCGAAGTCGTGCGTGCCGCGCAGGGTCAGCGGGGACAGCGACCCCCAGCACAGGTAGCCGACCAGCGGGGAGAGCACGGCGCCCAGCACGAACGCCATCACGTACAGCGGCAGCGGCTTGATCCGCTCGACGACGCCGGTGTGGATCAGCGCCATCGTCGCCATCGTGAACGTCACGAAGAAGACGAGGAAGATCTGCAGGACGTCGGCCTCGGGCAGGGCGGCCGGGTCGATGTGCCGGGACGCGGTGTTGGTGAACGCGCCGCCGAGCCACCAGTCCTTCACCGCCTGCCAGAACGGCTGCGGCACCCCGAAGGCCTGGTTGAACTGCCACTGCCAGATCGGGTAGCCGATCAGCAGCGTGCCCAGGCCGCCGACCATCGCGGCGCCGATCTTCTGGACCGTCGTGTCGAGGACGTTGCGGCGGCGGACGAGGCCCATGTCGACGAAGACGAGGCCGACGACCACGAGCAGTACGGCGACCGCGCCGAGCGTGTAGATGAACGTGGCCATCAACCAGTTGGTCGATGCCTGTTCCGGGAACTGTTCCATGCTTCCTCCTGGGGCGGCGCGGAGCACAGGGCACCGCTGGGCCGAGACGTCGGGGGTGGTGCCGGCCCAGCCGCGGGGGTGGGAGCGGAGCTGCGGGCCCGCCTCGGTGTGAGGTCGCACACTTCTGAGGCGCGGCGGACGGTATACACGTATGCCAGGCCCCCACAAGAGGCCCACGCGACTGCCGCCGAGCGGTAACGCGGCCGTTACCGGGGACGGGGCGCGGGCCGGGTCGGGACCCGGTCGGCGAAACGCGGCCGTCACGTCGGCCGGCGGCGGCGATCGCCCCGGGCGGCGACCACCCCGCGGACACCTACCGGCGGGGCGCGGACCCGTCGGAGACTGGGGGTGGACGTCCGGGGCGCGTTGGTATACATGTATGCCACGTCATAGACGGAGCTCACATCCAGCCGCGAGACGCCGCTCAGCGGCAGCGAAGGAGGCGGCAGTGACAGGACCGGACCACGGTCCCTCGACCGCCGAGGTCTACGACCGCGCCGGTTTCGGTCGCCGCGTCGAGCGGGGCCGGCGGCCTGCGGTCGTCGTCGTCGACTTCACCTACGGCTTCACCGACCCGACCTACCCCACGGGCGCGGACATGACCGGCGCCGTCCTGGCGACCGCGCGGCTGCTCGAGGCCGCCCGGGACGCGGACCTGCCGGTCGTCTTCACGACGATCGCCTACGACCCGGCCCAGGTCGCCGGCCTCGCCTGGCTGAAGAAGGCGACCGGGATGGCCGCCCTGGAGTCCGGCAGCCGGCTGGTCGAGACCGACCACCGGCTCGGCCGGCGCCCGGACGAGCACCTGGTCACCAAGACCGGCGCGTCGGCGTTCTTCGGCACCGCGCTGGCCACCTACCTGGCGTCGGTCGGCGCGGACACGGTCGTCGTGACCGGCGCGACCACCAGCGGCTGCGTGCGCGCGACCGTCGTGGACGCCGTCCAGCACGGCTACCCGGTCCTGGTCCCCGCCGACTGCGTGGCCGACCGGGCGCAGGGCCCGCACGACGCGAGCCTGTTCGACATCAACGAGAAGTACGGCGACGTCGTCGACTCCGACGACGTCGTGGCCTACCTGTCCACCCTGTCCGAGGCGGAGGCGCCCGCATGACGCTCACCAGTTCGAACTCCACGACCGACGGCGTTCCCAGCTCCGAGGGCGCCGCGCAGGCCGTCCCGGGCAAGCGGTTCGCCAGCCCGTTCGCCGTCCAGACCCCGGCCGGCGCCGAGGGCTGGCAGAGCATGTACCCGTACTACGCGCTGCTCAGCGACGAGCGCCGCGAGTTCGAGGACGGCAAGTTCTGGTTCTTCGACGGGATGCACAACCCCGAGCCGCTGTACCCCTTCGACACGATCATGACCGAGAACTGGTGGGTCGCGGCCAGCCAGATGTCGACCCGCGTGTGGCCGGTGCCGCCGGCGGGCGGGATCGACCACCGGATCATCAACGGCTACCTGTACATCAGCCCGAACGCCGTCACCGACCCGGACGAGGTCGCGGCCCGCGCCCAGGACTTCGCCGTCCGCGCCGGGCACTACTACGAGAACTGGGACGAGATCTACGAGCAGTGGGTCGCCAAGGCCACCGACTGCATCGAGCGGCTCAAGGCCATCCGGTTCGCGCCGCTGCCGGAGAAGGAGCCCGAGAGCAGCGTCTTCGAGCACCGCGGCGTCTACTCGACCTACGACCTGCTGACCAGCTACGGCGCGCTCATCGAGAACCTGTTCGAGATGGGCTCCTACCACTTCGAGATGCTCAACCTCGGGTACGGCGCCTACCTCACCTTCCGCGAGTTCTGCCAGGCCGCCTTCCCGGGCATCAGCGACCAGACCATCGCCAGCATGGTCTCGGGCATCGACATCCTGCTGTTCCGCCCGGACGACGAGGTCCGCGGGCTGGCGAAGCTCGCCGTCGACCTCGGCCTGTCCGACGTCGTGCTCGGCGACGAGGACCCCGCCTCCGTCCTCGCGGCGATCGCGGCGCACCCCAACGGCTCGCAGTGGACCTCCGCGTTCGAGAAGGCCAAGGACCCGTGGTTCTGGTTCTCCACCGGCGCCGGGTACACGCACAGCGACCGCGCGTGGATCGACGACCTGCGGCTGCCCTTCAGCGCCATGCGCGGCTACATCCACGCCCTGCAGGCCGGCGAGGACATCCGCCGGCCGCTCGAGGCGATCCTCGCGGAGCGGGTCCGGGTGACGGCGGAGTACCGCACGTACCTGCCGACCGACGCCGACCGGGAGTCCTTCGACGGGCTGGTCGAGCTCGCCCGCCAGGTCTTCCCGTTCGTCGAGAACCACAACTTCTACGTGGAGCACTGGCACCACTCGCTGTTCTGGTCCAAGGTCCGCGAGCTGGGTGACGTCTTCGTCGCCCACGGCTTCCTCGACGACCGTGAGGACCTCTTCTACCTGCACCGCAACGAGATCTACTCGGCGCTCTACGACCTCAACATCGGCTGGGCCACCGGCACGGAGGCGCGTGGCGTCACCTACTGGCGCCCGGAGGTCGAGCGGCGCAAGCGGATCCGCGAGGTGCTCAAGGCCAACCCGCCGCTCCCGGCGCTCGGCGTCCCGCCGGAGTTCATCACCGAGCCGCTGACGGTGATGCTCTGGGGCATCACGCAGGAGTCGGTGCAGGAGTGGCTCGGGGTCGACGGCCAGGAGAGCGGCGAGCTCCGCGGCGTCGCGGCCTCGGCCGGCAAGGCGACCGGCCGGGCGCGGGTGATCATCGACCCCGAGCAGCTGCACGAGGTCGAGGACGGCGACATCCTGGTCTGCCGGATCACCGCCCCCAGCTGGGCGCCGGTCTTCTCGCGGCTGTCGGCCGCGGTGTCCGACGTCGGCGGGATCATGGCCCACACCGCCATCGTCTGCCGCGAGTACGGCCTGCCGGCGGTCGTCGGCACCGGCTTCGCGACCACCTCCATCCGCACTGGCCAGCTCATCGAGGTCGACGGCAACACCGGCGTCGTCCGTGTTCTCGAGGACGTGTCCGCATGACCACCACCACCGCCTCCCCCTTCGTGCTCTGGATCGACGAGCCGGAGGCCGTCGGCAACAAGCTGCTCGGCGGGAAGTTCGCCAGCCTGGCCGAGATGACCGCGGGCGGGTTCGCCGTCCCCGGCGGGTTCGGCATCACCACCACCGCCTACCGGCACTTCCTGGAGTCCGCCGGCCTCGCCCAGCGGGCCGGGGAGGTGCGCCGGGAGGCGGTCGGCGCCGACCTGGCGCGGGTGCAGGAGATCAGCGCGGAGTTCACCGCGGCCATCGAGGCGGCGCCGCTGCCTGCCGACCTCGAGGCCGCGATCCGCGCCGCCTACGCCGAGCTGGAGCGGCGCACCGGCCGCGAGGGCCTCCCGGTGGCGGTGCGCTCCAGCGGCGAGTCCGAGGACCTGGCCGGCGCCAGCTTCGCCGGCCAGTACGACACCTTCCTGTGGATCCGCGGCGCCGAGGACGTGCTGACGCACGTGCGCCGCTGCTGGGCCGGGATGTTCGGCGCGGCGGTGCTCACCTACCGCCCCGACGCCGACCCCGCCGCGGTCGCCGTCGACCACGGCATCTGCGTCGGCGTGCAGCAGATGGTGGAGGCCCGGTCGGCCGGCGTCATGTTCACCCTCGACCCGGTGACGGGCGACCGGTCCAAGGTCGTCATCGAGGGCTGCTGGGGCCTCGGGGAGGGCGTCGTCAGCGGCGGGGTCACCCCGAGCCGGTACGTCGTCGACAAGGTCACCTTCGAGGTGCTCAAGCGCGACGTCGCCCACCAGGAGGAGCAGTACAGCTTCGACCCGGCGATCGCCGCGGTCGGCCTGGTGCCGGTCTCCCCCGAGCTGTGCGACTCCGCCTGCCTCGACGACACGCAGATCGCCGCGCTGGCCGAGCTGGCCAAGCGGATCGAGCGGCACCGCGGGGCGCCCCAGGACATCGAGTGGGCCGTCAGCTCGACCGGCGACGTGCACGTCCTGCAGGTCCGCCCGGAGACCGTGTGGAGCCACAAGCAGGCCGAGCAGCTGGTGACCGAGAAGAAGTCGGCGGTCAGCCACGTCCTGGCCCGCTTCGCCGGCGTCGGCGTGGTCCAGGGCGGCGGGGACCGCGCGTCGTGAAGCCGGCAGCCTTCACCTACCACCGGCCGACGTCGGTGGCGGAGGCCGTCGCCCACCTCGGCGCGCACGCCGGCGCGGCGCGGGTCCTCGCCGGCGGGCAGAGCCTCGTGCCGATGCTCAACATGCGGCTGTGGCGGCCGGCGGCGCTGGTCGACATCAACGACGTCGACGAGCTCGACGACATCACCGTCGACGGCGACCGCACGGTGCTGGGCGCGCTCGTCCGGTACACCACGGTGGAGCGGTCGGCGCTGGTGGCCGAGCGGCTGCCGCTGCTGTCCCGCGTCGTCCGCCACATCGGCGACCGCCAGGTCCGCAACCGCGGCACCGTCGGGGGCGCGCTGGTGCAGGGCGACCCGACCGGGGAGATGCCGCTGGCCGGCCTCGTGCTCGGCGGGGTCGTCACGGCCGTCGGCCCCGGCGGGACGCGGCGGATCCCGCTGGCGGACTTCTACACCGGCTCCTACGCCACGGCCCTGGAGCTCGACGAGCTGCTGACCGCCGTGGAGTTCCCGCGGCACCCGCAGCACGTCGCGTTCGGCGAGATGTGCCGCAAGCACAACGACTTCGCCGTGGTCAGCGTCGTCGCGACCGGCGACCGGGACGACGACGGCCGCTGGCGGGACGTGCGGATCGCCCTCGGCGGGGTGGCCGACACCCCGGTCCTCGCCGCGGCCGCCGGCGAGGCGCTGGCCGGCACGGAGCTGACCGACGACGACCTCGACGCGGCTGCCCGGGCCGCGCTCGAGGTGATCGACCCGCCCACGGACGTGCGGGCCACCGCCGAGTACCGCCGGCACCTGGTGCCGGTGTACGTCCGCCGGGTGCTGACCGAGCTGCGCGCCGCCGGCGCGCGCTGACCCCCCGGGGCGGCCGCCCGCCCCCTGCGAACACGAGCCCACGGGCCGCGTCAGCCGACGCCGGTGCCCGTCCCGCGGCGAGGAGAGACAGTCATGAAGTTGCGTGAGGAGTTCGAGGTCGCCCAGCCGGTGTCCTCGGTGTGGACGTTCTTCGAGCAGCCCGAGCGCGTCGCCGAGTGCGTGCCCGGCGTCGAGCAGCTCACCGTCGTCACCCCCGACGACATCGACGTCCGGCTGACCCAGAGCATCGGCCCGATGACGGCGACCTTCGCCGCCAAGGTGACGATCGTCGAGCGGGTGCCGGAGAAGCAGATCGGCTTCACCGCCACCGGCAAGACCGTCCGCGGCGCGATGGGCAACGTCCGCGCGGGCGTCACCGTCCAGCTCGAGCCCGCGGGTGACCGCACCGTGGTGATGGTCGAGGGCGACGTCGCGCTCGCCGGGGCCCTGGGCAGCGTCGGGCAGAAGGTCGTGGCCAAGCAGGCCGGCAAGGTGACCGCCCAGTTCGCCCGCAACCTGGAGCAGGCCCTCGGCGGCGCCGCGCCGGCAGCCACCGCCACCGGTCCCGCCGCCCCGGCGGCGACCGCGACCGGGACCGCCGTGGCCCGGCCGGCCGGCCGCGCCCTGCCGCCGGTGAGCGACCCGCCGGCCGGCGACCCGTGGGCGAAGCTGGCCGCGGCCCTGAGCGCCGTCTCGGTGGTGCTGAGCGTCATCGGGCTGCGGCGCGGCAACCGGCGGCGGCGGTCCCGCCGGTGAGCGCCGCCCTGCCGTGGACGGCGCCGGTGGTCCCCCTGGACACCGAGATCGAGGTGCTGGCCGCCGAGTGGGTCAAGCCCTACGACCAAGCGCTGCATCTCATGCGTGCCCGGGACTGGCTCGTCCAGATCAACCCGGCCGCGACCACGGAGATGCGCCTGGCGGCGATGACCCACGACATCGAGCGGATGTTCCCCGGCGGCCCGCGGCTGGACCACGCGACCATGGAGTGGGACAGCCCCTTCTACCTGTACCCGCACTCCCTGCGCTCCGCGGAGTCGGTCGGGGTGTGGCTGGGCAGCATCGGGCCGGCCGCCGCGCAGGTCAGCCTCGCCGACGTGCGCCGTCTCGTCGGCCTCCACGAGGTGGGCGGGCTGCGGGGGGCCGACGACGTCCAGGCCGGGGACTCGCTGTCGTTCCTGGAGACCCTCGCCGCGCTGACCCGGGACTGGGTGCGAAGCGGCGCCTGCTCCCGCGACAAGGCCGCCGAGAAGCTCGTCTACATGGCCGAGCGGATCCGGGTGCCGGCGGCGCAGGAGCTCGCCGCCGACTGGCTCGAGTGGGCGCTGGACCAGCTGCCCGCCGCCGACGGGACCGTGGACGGCGCCCGGTGACCGACGTGGAGATCCGCGGGGAGCGGGTCGAGGTGCGCGCCAACGGGCTGCGGCACTCGGTGCTGCGCTACGGGGAGCCGGGCGCACCGGACCTGCTGGTGCTCCCCGGCATCACCAGCCCGGCGGCGACGGCGGACTTCCTCGCCGTGCTCCTCGCCGACCTGGGCTACCGGGTGACGGTGCCCGACGTCCGCGGCCGCGGGGAGAGCGACCGGGCGCCGTCCGGCGGGTACCGGCTGGTCGACTACGCCGCCGACGTCGCCGGCCTGGTCGAGGAGCTGGGCCTGGACCGGCCGGTCGTGCTCGGCCACTCGATGGGCGCGCGGATCGCCGCGGCCTACGCGGTGCTGCACGCGCCGGACGACCACGGCCTGCTGCTGCTGGTCGACCCGCCGCTCTCCGGGCCGGGCCGCGGCCCCTACCCGACCTCGCGCGAGGCGTTCGTCCAGCAGCTGAGCGAGGCCCGCGCCGGCACCGACGCCGACGCCGTCCGCCGGTTCTACCCGAAGTGGCCGGAGCGCGAGCTGCGGCTGCGGGCGCAGGTCCTGGCCACCTGCGACGAGACCGCGGTCCTGGAGACCCACGAGGGCTTCGAGACCGAGGACTTCGTCCCGTACTGGACGCAGCTCACCCAGCCGGTCGTCCTGGTCCGGGGCGGGGACAGCCCCGTGGTCCCGGACGAGGCCCTCGAGGACCTGCGGCGCACCCGGCCCGACGTCGAGGTCCACACCGTCCCCGGGACCGGGCACATGGTGCCGTGGGACGACCTCGACGGCTTCCTGGACGTCGTCCGCCCGTACCTGCGCCCCTCCGTCCCGCAGCACTGATCCCGTCCCGACAGGAGACAGCACATGGACCAGAACCTGTTCAACTCCATCTGCCTGGAGCAGCTGCGGCTCTCCGGGGTGCACGAGGGCGAGACCGTCGCCGTCCTCTCCCGGGGCGGCGAGCGGCCCGAGTACGCCGACGCCTTCCTGTGGGCCGCCCAGCAGCTGGGCGCGGCGACCTACCACATGCGGCTGCCCGCGCCGGGCTCGGCGAAGGGCGCCTGGGCGGTCGGCGACTCCGGCCTGGCCGCGAACCCGCTGGCCGTGGAGGCGCTCAAGGCCGCCGACATGGTGGTCGACCTGACCTTCCTGCTGTTCAGCAAGGAGCAGTTCGAGATCCAGGGCGCCGGGACCCGGATCCTCACCTGCGTCGAGCCGGCTCCGCTGCTGGCCCGTCTCATGCCGACCCAGGAGATCCGCGAGCGGGTCGAGGTCGCCTACGAGCTGCTGGCGAAGGCGCAGGTCATGCGGATCACCAGCCCCGGCGGGACCGACGTGACCTACCGGCTCGGCGTCTACCCGACCATGAGCGAGTACGGGTACACCGACACCCCCGGCCGCTGGGACCACTGGCCGGCCGCGTTCGTCTTCACCGGCGGCGCCGACGACGGCGTCGACGGCCAGATCGTCCTCTCCCCCGGCGACGTGCTGCTGCCGTTCAACACCTACGTGCAGACGCCCGTCACGCTGACCATCGAGCAGGGCTTCATCCGCGACATCCGTGGCGGCCTGGACGCCGACCTGCTGCAGTCCTACATCGAGTCCTTCGACGACCCCCGCGGCTACGGCATGAGCCACGTCGGCTGGGGTCTCGACGAGCGGGCGCACTGGCACGGGCTCACCCAGTTCCCCGGTGGCATGGGCATGGAGCTGCGCTCCTTCTACGGCAACGTCATGTTCTCCATCGGCCCGAACAACGAGCTCGGCGGACCGAACGACACCCCGTGCCACTTCGACATCCCGATGCGCGGCAACAGCCTCTACCTGGACGACGAGCTGATCGTCGACCGCGGCGAGCTGACCGTCCCGGAGATGCGCCCGGTCAACCGCCGGTGACCCCGGCCCCCCGCTCGACCAGCCCTTCGACCTTTTGGGACATCCCGTGAGTAGAACGACCCGCACCACCTGGCAACCGGGTGTCGAGAGCCGGAGCCCGGCCGGTCGAGCGGAGGGACGGCGATGAACGCCTCCGAACCGCTCGTCGAGCTGACCACCACGGTCAACGGCGAGGTGGTCACCACCACCGTGCCGGCCCGCCTGCACGTCGCCGACTTCCTCCGCCAGCGGCTGGGCCTGACCGGCACGCACGTCGGCTGCGAGCAGGGCTCCTGCGGCATGTGCACGGTCGTGGTGGACGGCGAGGCCGTGAAGTCCTGCCTCATGCTCGCCTGCCAGCTCGACGGCCGGGTGGTGCAGACCGTGGAGTCCCTCGCCGGGGACGACGGGCTCAGCCGGCTGCAGCAGTGCTTCAAGGAGGAGCACGCCCTGCAGTGCGGCTTCTGCACCCCCGGCTTCCTGATGACGACGACCGCGCTGGCGCACCAGGGTGGCGAGGCGCCCTCGCGGGAGCAGATCCGGGAGGAGGTCGCCGGGGTGCTGTGCCGCTGCACCGGCTACGAGAACATCGTGACCGCGATCGAGCGGTACTTCGCCGAGTCCGTCGAGCGTCCCGTCGACCCGGCGGACTCCCTCGCGGGAGGTGCGCGATGACCACCGTCGAGCGTCCGGCGGCCGGCACCGCCTCCCCCGACACCGCCTCCCCCGGCACCTCCTCCCCCGGCACGCCGGGCACCCGCGGGGTCATCGGCGCCTCCCGGCTGCGCAAGGAGGACGACCGGCTGCTGCGCGGGGACGGCCGCTTCACCGACGACGTCGAGCCGGCGCACGTGCTGCACATGGCCGTCGGCCGCTGTCCCTACCCGCACGCCCGGATCGTCCGCGTGGACACCTCGGCCGCCGAGGGCCTCGAGGGCGTCAAGCACGTCCTCGTCGGCGCCCAGGTGCGGGCCGCGACCGAGCCGCTGGGCGTGCTGCGCCCGGTGCCGGGCGCGCCGCGGCTGCCGTACTACGCGCTGGCCCAGGACGTGGCCACGCACGAGGGTCAGCCGGTGGTCAGCGTGGTGGCCACCAGCCGGCACCTGGCCGAGGACGCGCTCGAGCTGGTCGACGTCGAGTACGAGCCGCTGCCGCACGTCGTCGACGTCCTGGCCGCGCTCGACCCCGGGGCGCCGGTGCTGCACCCCGACGTCCTGGAGTCCAACCTGCTGGCGGCCAACTCCGACGGCAGCGGCGACCCCGAGGCCCGGATGCGCGAGGCCGACGTCGTCGTCGAGGGCCGCTTCCGGATCAACCGGGTGACCGCCCTGCCGATGGAGACCCGCGCCGTCGTCGCCGAGTGGCGTCCCGGCGCCCGGGAGCTGACGGTGCACTGCTCGACGCAGGTCCCGCACCTGATCCGCAAGCAGCTGGCGGAGTCGCTGCGGCTGCAGGAGAGCGACATCCGGGCGGTCGCCTCCGACGTGGGCGGCGGCTTCGGCCTCAAGCTCGGCGTCTTCCCCGAGGACGTGCTCGCCTGCCTGCACGCGATGGCGCTGCGCCGGCCGGTGAAGTGGACCGAGGACCGGGCCGAGCACTTCCGGAACTCCACGCACGCCCGCGAGTCCGTGCACGACTACCGGATCGCCGCGGACGCCGAGGGCCGGATCCTCGCGATGACCGACGTGTACGCCACCGACATCGGCGGCTGGAACTCGCCGTTCGGCTCGGCGCAGCTGTCCAGCGTCGTCCTCAACGGCCCCTACCGGGTCACCGACGGGTACGCCGAGCGCCGGGTCACCCTGACCAACAAGACCCCGGTCGGCGCCTACCGCGGGTACGGCCAGCCCGAGGTGAACTTCGCCTACGAGCGCCTGATGGACACCCTGGCCCGTCGGCTGGACCTCGACCCGGTGGAGCTGCGCGCCAAGAACATGGTGACGCCGGCCGAGATGCCGTGGCGGAACCCGACGGGCGCGGTCTACGACAGCGGGGACTACGAGAAGTGCCTGCGGATGGCCGCCGAGGCCATCGGCTGGGACAGCCACCGCGGCACCCCCCGGGTCCCCTCGGCCGACGGCCGCATCCGCGGCATCGGCTTCTCGTCGTTCGTCGAACGGACCGGGTACGCCAGCGCCCGCTTCCTCGCCCGCCGGGGCTCGCAGTTCGGCGCGCACGAGAGCGTCACGCTGCGGGCCAACCGGTCCGGCGGCATCGACGTCTGGACCGGCGTCTCGACGATGGGGCAGAGCGCCGAGACGGCGTTCGCGCAGGTCGTCAGCGACGTGTTCGGCATCGACTACGACGCGGTGAAGGTGCACGCCGGCGACACCTCCGCCTCTCCGCTGAACACCGGCGCCTTCGCGTCGCGGACCATGATCGCCGCATCCGGTGCGCTGAGGCAGGCGGCGGAGCAGCTGGCCGCCAAGACGCTGCGCCTGGCCGCCTGGCGGCTGGAGAGCGACCCGGAGCTGCTGGAGATCGCCGGCCCGGTGGTGCGCCGCCGGGACGACGCCTCGGTGTCGGTGACGCTGGCGGAGGTCTTCGCCACCGCGATCACCGGGCAGGGGATCCCGCCGGACGAGGAGCCGGGCCTGGAGGCGACCAGCCACTTCGAGCCCGCCGACGCCGCCTACTCCTTCGGCACCGCGGCCGCGCGGGTCGCCGTGGACCCGCGGACCGGGGAGTTCGAGATCGAGCGGTTCGTGATGGTCCACGACGCCGGCACCGTCGTGAACCCCATGGTCGTCGACGGTCAGGTCCGCGGGGCGCTCGCCCAGGGCTTCGGCGCGGCGCTCAGCGAGGAGCTGCGTTACGACGCGGAGACCGGGCAGCTGGTCAACGGGTCGATGGTCGACTACTTCCCGCCGACGGCGGCCGACCTGCCGCCGATCGAGCTCCTGCATACCGAGGTCCCCTCCCCGGTCACCCCGTTCGGCATCCGCGGCGTCGGCGAGGTCGGCACGATCCCGCCGGGTGCCGCCGTCGCCAACGCCATCTGCGACGCGCTGGCCGACCACGGGGTCGAGCTGGACACGCTGCCCATCACCCCGGAGACCGTGTGGCGCGCGCTCTCCGGACGCACCGACGGCCAGGGCTTCGACGAGGAGCTCACGCCGACACCGGAAGACCTTCCCGACGGAGGAGTTGGCTACTGATGACCACCGATCCCACGACCGCGGCCGCGTGCGAGGACACCCCGGCGCCGCAGGTGCCCGGCTCCTCCCGCATCGGCCTCATCGTGCCGAGCTCGAACACCACGATGGAGACGGAGCTCCCCGAGCTGTTCCGCCGCCAGTCGGAGGCCACCGGGCAGCGGTACACCTTCCACTCGGCACGCGCGGCGATGAAGCAGGTGAACAAGGAGGAGCTGCTCGCGATGGTCGGCAAGGCGGCCGACTGCGCGACGGCCGTCTCGGACGCCGACGTGGACGTCATCGCCTACGCCTGCCTCGTCGCCGTCATGGCCCAGGGGCCGGGGGCGCACAAGGAGTCCGAGCAGGTCATCGGCGACGCGGCACGGGACAACGGCCACCCGGCCGACGTGGTGAGCAGCGCGGGCGCCCTGGTGCGCACCCTCCAGTTCATCGGCGCCTCCCGCGTCGCCATCGTCACCCCCTACATGGCCCCGCTGACGCAGATGGTCCGCGAGTACATCGAGGGCGAGGGCATCGAGGTGCTCGACGCCGTGGCCCTCGAGGTGCCCGACAACCTCGCCGTCGGCCGCCTGGACCCGGAGAACCTGCCGGCCATCGCCCGGGGTCTGCAGCGGGAGGGCGCCGAGGCGATCGTGCTGTCCGCCTGCGTGCAGATGCCCTCGCTCGCCGCCGTCCAGCGCGTCGAGGACGAGCTCGGTCTGCCGGTCGTCACGGCCGCCACGGCGACCACGTTCGAGGTGCTGCGTGCGCTCGGCCACCGGCCGGCCATCACCGGCGCCGGCACGCTGCTCACGGGCGCGCTCGGGTGACCTCCTCGGCCTAGCGCCCGCGGCAGCAAGCGCCACCGGCCCCCTCGCCCCCGGTTCCGTCACGAGACGAACCGGGGGCGAGGCCGTTCCACGGCCACGGCGCCGACGGCCCGGGGGCCGGCCCGGGCCGGCCCGGTCGAGCGGGTGCGCCGAGGCGGCAGGACCGGGGCGGTGGTGCGGTGCCGGCGCACACGTTCGGCTCTCCCGCCGCCTGCTGGTGGGCGATGGGGCGGTTGCGCGACGGGCGGTGTGGCGGTGGTGCACCGGGCGGTGTGGCGGTTGCACGCCGGTGTTCGTTGCCGGGGAATGCGAAAGGGCCCCAGCCGGCTGGCTGGGGCCCTTTCGGGAATGGTTGTCCGGCGGTGTCCTACTCTCCCACCCCGTCTCCAGGGCAGTACCATCGGCGCTGAG
>NZ_JBJGZO010000048.1:0-23586 GCF_054050575.1 Blastococcus sp. SYSU D00868 | reverse complement strand
CTGCGGTTTTTTTTTCAGATTCGCGGTGGCCCGGGGGGCCCCCGGGTGACCCCCCCGTGGGACCCTTACGACGTCGTGTTGGGGGGGGGGGGGGAGGCCGGCGGGGCCGCCGCCTGGTACCTGCGCGAACGGGGGCTGCGGTTCGTCGTCCTGGAGGCCGCCGCAGAGCTCGGGCACGTCTGGCGCACCCGCTGGGAGTCGCTGCGGCTGTTCACCCCCGCCGAGCACGACGCGCTGCCCGGCCGGCCGTTTCCGGCGTCCACGGGCACCTATCCGGGCAAGGAGGCGGTCGCCGGCTACCTGCGCGACTACGCCGCCGCCTTCGATCTGCCGGTCGCACTGGGTGCGCGGGTGACCCGGCTGGAGCGCGCCGACGGCGGATTCCGGCTGGTCACCGCCGACCGGACGTACACCGCCCGGCAGGTCATCGTGGCGACCGGGCCGTTCCAGACGCCGTTCGTGCCGCCGATCGCCGCGGGGCTGGACGACTCGGTGACCCAGCTGCACAGCAGCGCCTACCGCAGCCCCGACGCCCTGCCCGCGGGACCCACCCTGGTGGTCGGCGGTGGGAACTCAGGCTTCCAGATCGCTGACGAGCTCGCCCGCACCCGGCCGGTCGAGCTGTCGGTCGGCTCGGCCTACCCGGCGCTGCCGCAGCGGCTGCTCGGCCGTGACCTGTTCTGGTGGCTGACCCGACTGGGCCTCATGCGGGCGACCGCCGACTCCCGGCTGGGCCGCCGGATGCAGGCCCGTGGCGAGTTCCTCATCGGCAGCAGCCGGCGCGCCTTGCAGCGCGCCGGTGTCCGCTTCCGGCCACGGCTGGTCGACGCCACCGGACGCACCGTCCGCTTCGAGGACGGCACCGACCGAGAGGTGGGCGTGGTCGTCTGGGCGACCGGCTACCGGCCCGACCACTCCTGGATCCACGTCCCCGGTGTGGTCCGCGACGGCCGCGTCGTCCACCGCCGCGGCGTCACCGAGGTGCCCGGGCTGTTCTTCCTCGGCCTGCCCTGGCAGCACACCCGGGGCTCGGCGCTGTTGGGCTTCGTCACCGACGACGCTGCCCACATCGTCGCCGCCGCGACGAACGGCACCCGGGTGCCCGCACCGCGCGCGGCGCCGGATGCACCTGCGGCAGCGCGCCGGACCCGGAACTGACCACGCCGGCCACCGGAGGGAGACGCTGTGCCTGGCAACGAGAAGGTCCTCGCGTTCCCGGTCCACGCCGGTGTGACGCCGCTGGACCTGATCGGTCCGCTCACGGTGCTGAAGACCCCGGGCATCGGGGGCGTGCGGTACCGCACCGTCGTGGTCGGCGAGAGCGCGGAGCCGCTGGCTACCGACACGCCCCTGCAGCTGGTTCCGGCGGCCACGTACGCCGAGGTGCCCGACCCGTGGGCGGTGATCGTGCCCGGCGGCGGCGCGGCCACCCTCGCCGCGACCGAGGACCTGCCGTTGCTGTCCTACGTGCGATCGGCCGCCGCGGGAGCGGAGGTCGTGGGCTCGACCGGCAACGGGGCGCTGGTGCTGGCCGCCGCCGATCTGCTGCGCGGCCGGCGGGCGGCGGTCCACTGGGCCTTCCGGGAGCCGCTGGAGGAGCTGGGCGCGATCCCCGCCTCCGAGCGGTGGCTGGTCGACGGCCGGCTGCACACCGCTGCCGGCGGCACGGCCGGCATCGACATGGCGCTGCCCCTGCTGGCCCGGCTGCGCGGCGAGGCCGTCGCCCGGTTGGGCCAGCTGTTCGCGGAGTACGACCCCCAGCCGCCGTTCGGCCCGGTGGCGCCCGACGTCGCTGACGAGGAGCTCGCTCGGATGCTGCGCGACCCCGGCGGCGGCGCCACGGGTCCTCCGGAGGGCGACGAACGGCTCATCGCCCTCGTGCTCTACCCGGGGCTGACCGTGCTGGACCTGGTCGGCCCGCTGCAGGTCCTGACCACGCTGCAGCGCTTCGCGCCGGGCCACCGCGCCGTCACCGTGTGGGCGCGGCGCGAGCCGGTGCCCACCGACGTCGGGGTGGCGATGGTCCCCGACCGGACGTTCGAGGAGGTCCCGCACCCGGCGATCGTCCTCGTGCCCGGTGGCGCGCTGCCCACCATCCGCGCGATGAGCGACCCGCTGGTGCGCGACTACGTGCGGTCCGCCGCCGCGTCCGCCGAGCTCGTCACCTCCGTCTGCACCGGCTCGCTCATCCTCGGAGCGGTCGGACTGCTGGAGGGCCGCGACGCGACGACCAACTGGTTCTACTCCGGCGTTCTCGAGGAACTCGGTGCCACCTACCGCCGGCGCCGATGGGTCGAGGACGGCAACCTGATCATGTCCGCCGGAGTCTCCGCCGGCATCGACATGGCCCTGCACCTCGCGGCCCGGCTGACCGACGAGGCCACCGCCCGCCGGGTGCAACGAGCGATCGACTACGACCCCCGACCCCCCTGGGGTGGCATCGACTACGCCGACATCCCGCGCTTCCCGCGCGTGCTGCGCGGCGCGATCGGGCTGACCGCCCCGGTCGTCACCGCCCGGCCCAAGCGGCTCGCCCGCGCCGGACGCTGAACGCATCGCGGTCGGGGGGCGCCCCGGGCCCGTCGACCGCCGCGTGGCCCGGCCGTGGTGGGGGCCGGTCCGGCGCCGTCGTGGGTCGGCTGGGGACGGGGCGTACTCCCGCGGTGCAGCCGGACTCCCATGGTGGTGTATACCCCTGGGGGGTACATTGCCCGCGGGTGACACCGACCGACGGAGGGAGCGGCGATGCCGACGGAGCAGACGGTGGTCATGGAACTCGCCGGCATGCAGTGGGCATCGGAGAAGGCAGTGGCCGAGGCGGTGCTCGGCCGGCGGCCGGGCGTTCTGCGCGTCACGGCCAACCCCGTCGGCCAGACCGCCACGGTCACCTATGACCCCGCCCGGACGTCGGTGGCCGACCTCGCCGGCTGGGTCCGCGACTGCGGCTACCACTGCGCCGGGCAGTCGGTTCCTCGGCACGTGTGCGATCCGGCGGCCGAGCCGCAGCCCCACGGATCCGCAGAGGGCCACGACGGCCACGCCGGGACGACCCCGCAGGACGCGACGGGCCACGGCGGGCACCACGCCGGCATGTCGATGGACGCCATGGTCCGCGACATGCGCAACCGGTTCCTGGTCGCGGCCGTCCTGTCCATCCCGATCCTGCTGTGGTCGCCCATCGGCCGGGACGTGCTGGGCTTCACCGCAGCGGCGCCCTTCGGCCTGCGCGACGACGTCTTCTCGCTCGTCCTGTCGCTGCCGGTGGTCTCCTACAGCGCCTGGATCTTCTTCGACGGCGCCTGGCGGGCGCTGCGCGCGCGGACGCTGGACATGATGGTGCTGGTCGCCGTCGCGGTCGGCGCCGGCTGGCTCTACAGCCTGGTCGTCACCCTCACCGGCGGCGGCGAGGTCTTCTACGAGGCCGCGTCGGTGCTCACCGCCTTCGTGCTGCTCGGCCACTGGTTCGAGATGCGCGCCCGCGGGGGAGCGAACGACGCGATCCGCGCGCTGCTGGAGTTGGCGCCACCACGGGCGGTGGTGATCCGCGACGGACGGCCGGTCGAGGTACCCACGGCCGAGGTCGTCACCGGGGACCTGCTGCTGGTCCGGCCGGGGGCGAAGATCCCGGTCGACGGGACGGTCGAGGACGGCGACTCCGAGGTCGACGAGTCGATGGTCACCGGCGAGAGCCTCCCGGTGCACAAGACGCCCGGCGCCGAGGTCATCGGTGCGTCGGTCAACACCACCGGCACGCTGCGGGTGCGGGCGACGAAGGTCGGCTCCGACACCGCCCTGGCGCAGATCGTGCAGCTGGTGCAGGAGGCGCAGAACTCGAAGGCGCCCGGCCAGCGGCTGGCCGATCGTGCCGCGTTCTGGTTGGTGCTCGTCGCGCTCCTCGGGGGCGGCCTCACGCTGACGGTGTGGCTGCTGGCCGGAGCCTCGTTCGCCGAGGCGATGCTGTTCGCGATCACCGTCGTGGTGATCACCTGCCCGGACGCGCTGGGCCTCGCGACACCGACGGCGATCATGGTCGGCACGGGGCTGGGCGCCCGCCGGGGAGTGCTGTTCAAGAACGCCACCGCGCTGGAGACCTCCGCCCGGATCGACACCGTGGTGATGGACAAGACCGGCACCCTGACCAAGGGGGAGCCGGAGGTCACCGACGTCGTCGTCGACGGCATGGCCCGTGACGACGTCCTCGCCCTGGCCGCGTCCGTGGAGCGGGAGTCCGAGCACCCGCTGGCCGCCGCGGTGGCCCGGCACGCCGACGAGCTCGGCGTGCCGGCGCTGACGGCCACCGGGTTCCGCAACGTCCTCGGCCACGGGGCATCGGCCGAGGTCGCCGGCCACCGGGTCCTGGTGGGTAACGCCAGGCTGATGACCGACGAGGGCGTCGACCTCGGCACGCTGGGTGACCGCCGGGACGAGCTGGCCGGCAGCGGCCGCACCGCCGTCCTGGTCGCCGTCGACGGCCGCGCCGCCGGCGTCATCGCCCTGGCGGACGCCCCGCGCGAGACCTCGGCCGCCGCGGTGACCGCCCTGCACGAGGCAGGCGTCGAGGTCGTCATGCTCAGCGGCGACAACGAGGCGACTGCCCGCCGGATCGCCGGGCGGTTGGGCATCGACACCGTCATCGCCGAGGTCCTGCCCGGCGACAAGGCAGCCACGATCACCGAGCTGCAGCGGGCCGGCAAGCGTGTGGCCATGGTCGGTGACGGAGTCAACGACGCCCCGGCCCTGGCCCAGGCCGACCTCGGGATCGCCATCGGCGCCGGGACCGACGTGGCCATCGAGACCGCCGACGTCGTCCTCATGCGCTCCGACCCGCTCGACGTCCCCACCGCGCTCACCATCGGCCGGGGCACGGTCCGCAAGATGCGGCAGAACCTCGGCTGGGCGATCGGCTACAACGCCGTCGCGCTGCCCATCGCCGCCGGGGTGTTCGAGCCGGCGTTCGGCCTCGTGCTGCGCCCGGAGATCGCCGCCCTGTCGATGTCCGGGTCCAGCTTCCTGGTCGCGGTCAACGCGCTGCTGCTCAAGCGGCTGCGGGTGCCCGACGCGCCGGAGGAGCCTGCGGCGCAGGCCGCGACGACCCCCTCGCCCGAGCCGTCGGTGCACTGAGGCCGGGGAACGACGAACCTCCCATCAACGTCGTGTGGGGCGGCGTCCTGCGGCGCGGTGATCCCGTGATCGAGACACAGCCCCGTGGTCCTGTCGGACCATCATCCGGTGTCCTCAGGAGTTGGGCGGTGCCAGGTGTGCGTACACCGAGCCGCACTTGGGGCCTCCCGCGTCGTGGTCGGCGGTGAGGCTGTCGGCGCCTTCTCCAGGTCCCGAACAGGTGGGTGGCCAGGCGACAGCCCGTCCCGAGACGCTGCAGGAGTCCTCCAGTCGTCCGCCAGTGACAGGAGTAGCCGCGCGGCTGATGCGAGGGGGTGCATCAGCTCACCCACGTGCGGAGGAGGACCCCTGTAGTGCCGTAGGGCATGCCGCAGAGCTGTTGAACGCAGAGCTCCCCGTGGGGCAGTCGTCATGCCAGCGGCCGGCTCCCCGCAGTGCCACGGCGGACCCGCACCGAGGAGGGCCGTGGAGACTCCTCGCGCCTGTTGCGGCACGTCAGCGCGATCGTCGCGGCCGCTACGAGAACAGCACCCCGACCCTCGGGCGCCAGCCGCTGCCATCGCAGCAGCCACGGTGCGGATGAGCGATGCGAGAGCTGGACGGGGCCGCGGTCATCGGTCGCTCACGGTCGAGCCTCGAGGCGGGCCGAGCTCCGAGGTGCTGGGCCGCTCGGCACCGCCGATGGGGCGCACGGTGATGCACCGTGCGCCCACCCCGCCGCCATCACCGTCGAAGCGACCACTGATCACACCGGCCTGCCACTCGGGGAACGGGGTCGGGTCTGTGGTGTAGGCGAACACGTCGGCGGCGGGCCGGTCGACCTCGGCGGAGGCCACGATCGGCGGCACGCCAGCGGCCCGCGGTGAACAGGGCGGCGTACCGGTCCAGGTACAGCGGCCAGCCGGCGTCATCCGCGATGCCGTCGCCCCCGCGCGACGCAGTCACGGCCCCGTCCCGGTGCGCTCCTGCGGACGGCCTTTCGGCGGGCCGGCTGCGGCGCCCGAGGGAGGGGCCGGGTCAGCGGGGGTACGCACCCCAGTAGGGCGCCACGCCCCACCATCCGTAGACGTTGCCGTAGTAGGCGGGCACGGGAGCCAGCTCCGGGTCGTAGGCCGGGACATCACCCATGCCGCCGCGCCACTGGTCGATCTCCACGCGGTCCGCGTGGACGGCGACGACGGCCTCCACGGGGACCAGGTAGTGGCTCGCTCCGAAGCCGAGGAAGCCACCCTCGGCCACGCGGAGGAACAGGACGTGCTTCGCCTGCTCGTCGATCAGGAGGTCGTCGACCCGACCGATCTCCTCACCGCCCCGGTCGACGACCGTGCGGCCGCGGACGTCGGCCTGGGGATCTGCGATGGTCTGGTCGGTGTCGGCGAGTTCGCGGATCCTGCCGGGGGACCGGGTCGTCATGGCGCTTCTCCTCTCGATGTTCGGTCCTCTCGACCTACCCGGGGCGGCGCTCTCGGGACCGCAGGCCACCGTCTCGTCATGGGGCTGCAATGCGGACCAGCTCGGGCCCGGATCCCATGCCTCTGACCCTCGGCCTGCTCGCCGCCGTCCGGGACCGCGGTCACCGGCCACTTCTGGATCAGCCCGGCGGCGGTGGCCGGGAGCTTCGTCCTCGGCCCCCGCTGCGGGCCTCAGCCGGCGGACCGGCGGGTTCAGCAGGGCTGCCTGACCTCCGCCCTCCCGCGACACGGCCCGCGCCCGTCGGAGTTTGCGATGGCGTGACGAAGCGCTGAGGTCTGCAGGGACGCGGGGGACTCCGGGCACGGAACACCACGACCGAGGTCCGTGGACGAGCCGAGGAGGACCGCCATGAGCACACGCACACGGCCCCGTACCTGGGCGGTCGGCGCCGCACTGGCAACGGCCTTCGCCACCGTTGCCTGCGGCGAGGAGGTGCCGGACGTCGACGACTCCGGCGCCGTCGGGCCCGACGCCGCCGTCGACGAGTCGATCAGGGTCCTGCAGGTGCAGCTCGCGTATCCCGAGGACGGGATCTACGAGGAGGGCGAGGATGCCCCGCTGTACTTGGGCATCGCCAACGACGGCTCGCAGGAGGACGACCTGCTCGACGTCCGCGGGCCGGACTTCACCGACGCCGCCATCACCGATGCCGGCCAGCCCACCGCAATCCGGGTCCCCGCGGACGACAACGTGTACGTCGGCGCGGAGGGCTCACCCTCGATCGTCCTGGAGGAGGTCCGGACCTCGCTCCGTTCGTCCGAGTCCATCCCGGTGACGTTCGTCTTCGAGGAGGCCGGCGAGGTGACCGTCGAGGCGGTCGTGGCGGCCGAGGGCCAGACCCCGTCCGAACCGTTCGACTTCCCGGACCCGGCCGAGGACCCGACTCCCTGACGGCTCCTGCACCGGCAGTGGTGCCGGTCAGCCGCGCGGGGCCGGGACAGCCGGTGGCTCGATGACCACCAACTCCCCTCCGTCGGCGGCGACCGCCTGCTCGAGTGCGTGCAGGTCGTGCAGGCCGGCCGTGTCTGCGGTGCGGACGTCGGCGAGATCGAGCAGCACCACCGCGTGACCGCTCCGGCGCAGCGACTCGACGGTGCCGCGGACCAGGTCCGCGCCCTGTGCGGTGAGGTCACCGCTGACCCGTACGGAGCCACGACGCGGGTCGACGACCTCGCTCATCGCGGGTCGGCCGTCGAGGCGGGGGAGCGGGCTGTCCATGGCGCCAGCCTGGCAGTTCCCGATCGGCCCCGGGAGGTGCTGGCCGCACTCGTCACGGGACCGCAAAGTCACGACGGCGGCGCCACGACGAGGGACGTGAAGTCCCCCGCCACCAGCGGCTCGGTGGTCAGCTCCCCGGACGGGAGGGGCGCCTCGAGCGGGTCGCCATCACTGGTCAGGAGGACGGCCCGGACGTCGGGCAGGCTCGTGGCGGTCAGCACGATCTGGGCCACCGCGAGACGGCTCTGCAGACCCGACGGTGCCTCACCCGGGCCGGTGAGGTCGATGGTCACGGTGCCGCCGTCCACCGCTTCCACCGAGAGCTCGGTGCCCGGCGGGAGCGCCGTGGTCAGCTCGTCGTCGAGTTCGTCGGTGGTCGGTCCGACTGTGAGCTCGTCCAGGAGCTCCTGGAGCTGGTCCCCGACCGTCCCGTTCCCCACCTCCCGCCCGCTGGCCACGAGGACGTCGTCGGACGACACGAGGTAGACCCGGGGTTGATCGCCCACCGGGGCCACCGACGACGGCGTGGCCGTCGTCGGTGTCGCGGAGAGCAACCCGTAGGGGACGTCGGAGGGCGCGATCTCCTCCGGGGAGCCGCCGGTGGTGACCCCGCATGCAGCCAGGAGTGCCACGAGCGCGACGGCCGCGAGCCGGGACCTCATGCGTCCACCGCCGGGATGGACACGTTCATCCGCGCCCCGCCGCACGGGCTGGCCGAGCACCAGGCCGATCCACCGTGCCGTGCGGCCGCCTCGGCGACGATGGCCAGCCCGAGTCCGGCTCCTGGCAGCGATCCGCGGGCCGCTCGGGGCCCTCGCACGAACCGCTCGAAGATCCGCTCACGATCCTCGGGGAACACCCCGGGACCGGCGTCGTCCACGCTCAGCACCACGGTGTCCTCGCGGCGCTGCACGTGCACGCAGCAGGCGCCGCCGCCGTGCCGATCGGCGTTGTCGAGCAGGTTGCGGACCGCCCGCTCGAGTTCCCGCTTGTCCCCCGCGATGGCGGTCGTTTCGTCCTGGTGCGCCACCACCAGGTCGGCTCGGCGGCCGGTGGCCGACAGGACCTCGCGCACGAGCTGGGCGAGGACGATCGGCGTCCGCGCGTGCGGTGCCGTGTCGTCGTCCAGGCGTGCCAGCTCGAGCAGGTCGTCCAACGTGGCGCGGAAGGCGGCCAGCTGTTGCTCGACCAGGCGCAGGGCTTCCCGGGAGCGCGGGCTCAGCTCGTCCCCGCGGCCGGCGAGGACCTCCACGCTGGTGACGAGGCCGGTGAGGGGGCTGCGCAACTCGTGGCTCACGTCGCCGACGAAGCGGGCGTCGCGTTCGATACGCGCGGCCAGGGCGTCGACCATGGTGTTGAAGCTGCCGACGATGGCCGCGAGATCCGGGTCGTCGGTCGGTGGTAGCCGCGTGCTCACCTCCCCGCCGGCGATCCGGGTCGCGGCCGCGGCGACCTGGTCCAGTGGTTGCACGACGCGCCGGCTCGCCCACACGCCGAAGGCGGCGCCCGCGGCCGTCGCGGTCAGCGCCCCCGCACCGAGGACGATCCCGAGCGTGCGGAGCACCGACTGCAGCTCCACGAGGGGGGCGAGCTCATAGAACTCGAGGTCCGCGCCGGCCACGGGGACGCCGACGACGAGGCGGGGGCCGTCCGAGGACGCCGAACGCACCCGGCCGACCGACCCACCAGCGACCAGTTCCTGCAGTTCCGGCGGCACGTCCCGTGCGCCGACGTCCAGGCTGGAGGAGTACCACGAGCCGCCGCTGCGGACCACGATCTCCGAGGCCCCCGACGGCAGCTGCGCCAGGACGTCGGCGATCTCGGTGCCGGAGGTCGCCAGCCGGTTGCGCAGCAGGTCGGCATCGACGAAGGCGGCCCGGGTCGCCGCGTCCTCCCGCTGGTCGAGGAGGTAGCCCCGGGCCAGCACGAACGTCGTTCCGACGAGGACCGCCGATACCAGTAGTGCGCCGGCGGCGAAGGCGAGGACGATGCGTGCGCGCAGGCCTCGGGGCCCGAGCGCCGGCCTCACTGGGGGTCCAGGCGGTAACCGAGCCCTCGCACGGTCAGCACCAGCCGCGGTGACCCCGGGTCGAGCTCGACCTTCGTGCGCAGGCGGCGGATGTGGACGTCGACGATCCGCTCGTCCCCGAAGTAGCCGTGCTGCCACACCCGCTCCAGGAGGTCCTGGCGGCTGAGGACGTGGCCGGGAACCGACGCGAGCTCGCACAGCAGACGGAACTCGGTGACGGTCAGCGGCAGCTGCTGAGTGCCTCGGTGCACCGTCCCGCTGTGCGGCCGCAGGACCAGCGGGGCCTCGTCGTGCCGGTCCAGCAGGACCTCCTCCGCCCCGGTCTCGGCCTCGGAGCGGGCTGCGCCCGTCCTCCGCCGCAGTGCACGGAGGCGCGCGGTGATCTCCCTGACGTGGAACGGCTTGGTCACGTAGTCGTCCGCACCGGCCTCCAGCGCGGCGACGATGTCGTGCGTGTCGGCGCGGGCGCTGACCACGACGATCGGCAGGTCGTGACGACGTCGGACGTGCCGGATGACACCGAAGCCGTCCAGCTGGCCGAGCATCAGGTCGAGCAGCATCACGTCCGGCGGAGTCGCGTCGACCAGCGCGCACGCCTCCTCGCCGCTGACGGCCTCGGCGACGGTGTAGCCCTCGTCCTCCATGGCCCAGCGCAGCGGCGTACGGATGGAGTCGTCGTCCTCGACGACGAGGAGTCGCGGTGACACGTCGGTCCATGCTGCCACCGGGGCGCGCCCGCACCGCTCGGGGGAGCGGACCGTCACGGGATCGCAAAGGTGCGGACCGGGAGATCGCAACGTCGGCCGGACATGCTCGACCGCAGGCAGCCGAGTCGACGTCCCGGGAGGAAACATGGCCAGCACGGGGGTCCGGACGGAGGCGCCGGTCGACGACGAGGTGGTCGTCCGGCTGGACGAGGAACTGCTGGCCGACGGACTCGCCGACGTCCGGTGGCTCCTGCACGACGCGCTGCTCGCCGGTGCCCGCCGGATCGTCGTCGACCTCAGCAGGGTGCACACGGTGGGCAGCTCGGCCCTGGCGAGCTTCCTGTGGGCGCACCGGATGTGCCGCGCCCGCGGCGGGGCGGTGGCGCTCAGGGGCGCCGACCGGCGCACCCGCGACATGGTGCACCGCACCGGGCTGTCGCGGGTGCTGGACCTCCAGACAGGTCCGCCGCGCAACGGCGGACGGAGGTCACCGGAGCGGCGGCGGGACCTGTGACACGGATGCGACGGGGGCGTACCCGCGCCTCTCCCGCAGGGAGTAGAGCTCCTGCCGGTCGGGCAGCCGGTGTCCGCCCGGGCAACTCAACGTGCTCACCTCGCCCACGTACACCGGCGACTGCAGCCGGCTGTGGAAGTGGACGCCGGCCTGCTGTACCAACCGCCGATCGCAGCGGGGGCAGTGCAGGTTGTGCGGGGACTCGATCCAGACGTCGTGCATGACGGTCAGGGTGCGGGGTGAGCCTCGCACCAGGAGGCCGCTGCCGGTGTGTCCCACCGACCGTCACGGGATCGACATGTCGACACGACCACCCGGCCCGGGGGCCGTGTCGTAGTGCCCGGGCCACCCCCGCGCTGAGCAGCAGGCGACCAGGACCGCGGGCAGCGGCGCCACGGGGGCGCCGCTGCCCGCTTCATGAAGGTCCGATGACGACCGCGCCGGCGGCGGGGCGCTCGAGCCGGTCGGGGTATCTCCGGACCGTTGGGCCGCACAGGGCGACGGACGTCACGACCGGAGAGGTGAGGTCGACATGGAGGTCACGAGTCTCGTCACGGCTCTGGTCATCGGCCTGGTGGTAGGCGCGTTCGGTTGGTTCCTCCTCCCGGACGCCCGGTCCCGACCCGTGTGGCCGGCGCTCGTCGTCGGAGTGGCCGCGGCGGTCATCGGCACGCTGATCTCCCGCGCCGTCGGGGTGGCCCGCAGCCCCGGCGTCAACTGGCTGGAGATCGCCTTCCAGCTCAGCTCAGCTCTGCCGTCGCAGGCGTCGCGGCCCTCGGCCGGGTGACCCGCCGGCGGACTCCCAGCAGCACGGGGACCACATGAGCTGGCCGGTCCTGGTCCTCCTGCTGACCGCCGGCGCCCTGTCGACCGCGGGCGCCGTGGCGGTCCACGGAGCGCAGCGCCCCGCGTCCGAGGAGTCGCGGGCGAGACGCTCGATCGCCGGCTTCTCGCTGCTCGCAGTCGCGGCAGCCGTGGCGGCCGTCGCCGGGGGCGTCATGGGCGCGGGCGCGGCAGGCCCGTCCCTGGCCAGGGCCTTCGCCGCCGCTGCGGCTGCCGTCGCCCTGCCCGTGCTCGTCGTCGTCCTCGCCCGAGGTGTGCGACCGGCCGGACGGACCCGACCAGCCCGGGTGGACAGGTAGACGTCAGGAGCGGCGCGCCGGGGCGCCCGAGCTCGTGTCGGGCGCCCCGGCCGCCGCGACTCAACCGAGCGAGCCGAGCAGGTCCCGGCAGGCCTGCTCGCAGCGGCGGCAGGACTCCGCGCACACCCGGCAGTGCTCGTGCATGTCGGCGTGCCGACCGCACTCGTCACCGCACGCCTTGCAGGCGGCGGCACAGGCCTCGAGCACCGCGCGGGTGAGGTTCGCGTCATAGCCGGTGTGCCGGGAGAGCACCCGACCAGTGGCGTCGCAGACATCGGCGCAGTCGGCGTTCGAGCGTATGCACTTCCGGAGATCGGCGACCGACTCCTCGCTGAGACAGGCGTCGGCACAGGCGGTGCACGCCTGCATGCACTCGACGCACGCCTCGATGCAGGCGCGGAGCTTCTCCTGGTCCACGTTGCCGAGGTCCTGCGGGTACGTGTCGAGCATCTGACCGGCGACGGTCATGAGCGGCTCCTCCCTCGTCGTGGCGCCGGGCCGTCCGGACGACGACCGCGTCCTGCGCCGCCCTGCCCGTACCCGTCGGCGTGGTGGACGGCGGCTCCCGACCCCGTCGTCACGAAGTCGTCATACGGAGCCGCGATTGGTGCGGTCGACGCGGGTACGGGGGACTCGGCCCGGAGACGGCGGGCCGGAGCCGCGCACGAGGAGCTGCCGGATGACCCGCATCGACCGGATCGCCGAACCATGGGGGACACGCACGCCGTACGGGTCGGGGGAGACCTGGCCTGTCCGCGTCGACTCGTACCTCGACGGCGACCTGACCGAGGACGACGTCGACCGCTGGGTGCAGACGGCGTCGATCCTGCACTCCAACGGCGACGCGTACGACATGGCGGTGAAGGACGGTCGGATCGTCGGCGTCCGGGGGCGCGCCGTCGACCGGGTCAACCACGGCCGGCTGGGCCCCAAGGACCTGTTCGGCTGGCAGGCCAACAACTCGCCCGACCGGCTCACCCGGCCGCTGATCCGGCGGGACGGCGAGCTGGTCGAGTGCGACTGGGACACCGCGATGGACGCCGTCGCCGGCCGGTGCCGGGAGCTGCTCGACGAGCGCGGACCGAGCTCGATCGCCTTCTACACGACCGGGCAGCTGTTCCTGGAGGAGTACTACACGCTGGGGCTGATCGCCCACGGGGGGATCGGCACCAACCACGTCGACGGCAACACCCGGCTGTGCACCGCGACCGCGGCGGCCGCGCTCAAGGAGACCTTCGCCTCCGACGGGCAGCCCGGCTCCTACACCGACGTCGACTCCGCCGACGTCATCTGCCTGTACGGGCACAACATGGCCGAGACCCAGACCGTGCTGTGGACCCGGGTGCTGGACCGGCTCGCGGGGCCGAACCCGCCGCAGGTCGTCTGCGTCGACCCTCGCGAGACCCCCGTTGCCCGGGCGGCGACGGTGCACCTGGCCCCGCGGCCGGGCACGAACGTGATGCTGATGAACGCGCTGCTGCACGAGATCATCGGCAACGGCTGGGTCGACCACGCCTACCTCGACGCGCACACCGTGGGCTTCGAGGAGTTGGCGGAGCGGGTGGCCGACTACCCGCCGGAGGTCGCGGCGGAGGTGTGCGACGTCCCGGTGGAGCGGATCCGGGAGGCGGCGCGGGTCATCGGGCACGCCGAGCGGCTGCTCTCCACGGTGCTGCAGGGCTTCTACCAGTCGCACCAGGCCACCGCCGCCGCCGTCCAGGTGAACAACGTCAACGTCATCCGGGGCATGCTCGGGAAGCCCGGCTGCGGGATCCTGCAGATGAACGGCCAGCCCACCGCGCAGAACACCCGCGAGGCCGGCGCAGACGGCGACCTGCCGGCATTCCGGAACTGGTCCAACGACAGCCACGTCCAGGACCTGGCCCGGGTCTGGAACGTCGATCCGATGGACATCCCGCACTACTCGCCGCCGACGCACATCATGCAGCAGCTGCGGTACATCGAAGAGGGGTCGATCCGGTTCTTCTACGTCACCGCCACCAACCCGGCGGTCTCGCTGCCGGAGCTGACCCGGATCCGGTCGCTGCTGTCGCAGGAGCGGCTCTTCCTCGTCGTGCAGGACATCTTCCTGTCCGAGACCGCCCAGCTCGCCGACGTCGTCCTCCCGGCCGCGACGTGGGGCGAGAAGACCGGCACGTTCACCAACGTCGACCGCACCGTGCACCTGTCGGAGAAGGCGGTCGACCCACCGGGGGAGGCACGGCCGGACCTGGACATCCTGATCGACTTCGCCCGGCGGCTGGACCTGCGGGACAAGGACGGCGCCCCGCTGGTGAAGTGGTCCGACCCCAAGGGCGCGTTCGAGGGGTGGAAGGAGTGCAGCCGCGGCCGGCCCTGCGACTACACCGGGCTCTCCTACGACAAGCTGCGCGGCGGCAGCGGCATCCAGTGGCCCTGCAACGACGAGCACCCCGACGGCACCGAGCGCATCTACGTCGACGGGCGGTTCTGGGCCGAGCCGGACTACTGCGAGAGCTACGGCCGCGACCTGGTCACCGGCGCCCCGCTGGACGAGACCGAGTACAAGGCGCTCAACCCCTCGGGCAAGGCGGTGCTCAAGGCGGCCGGGTACCTGCCGCCCCACGAGCTGCCCGACGAGGACTTCCCCTTCCAGCTGATCACCGGCCGCACGCTGTACCACTTCCACACCCGCACCAAGACCGGGCGCGCCCCGCAGCTGCAGGCCGCCGCCCCGGAGGTGTGGGTGGAGATGTCGGCCTCCGACGCCGCCGACCGCGGCTGGACCGAGGGCGACCTGCTCGAGGTGGTCACCCCCCGCGGGCGGGTGCAGGCCCGGCTGCGGATCAGCGGCATCCGGCCCGGCGTCCTCTTCCTCCCCTTCCACTACGGCTACTGGGACGAACCGGGCGGCCACGGACCCGACGGGGAACGGGGGCGCGCGGCGAACGAGCTGACGCTCACCGACTGGGATGCCTGCTCGAAGCAGCCGATCTTCAAGACGGCGGCGGCCGCGGTGACCCGCCTGGCGGAGGCCACCGGGCCCGCGCCGGCTCCCACCACGACCGGCTCGCAGCCCGGGGGGGCGGACGTGCCGCCGACCCGCGGCGGGGACGCCGCGCTGGCGACCGAGGGGGACGGTGTCTGGTGAAGCTCGGGCTGGCCATCGAGGAACTGCACCGCTCGGAGAACCACCTGGCGCGGGTCCTGCTCGCCGTCTCCGACCGGCACAAGGCCGATCACGAGGTCTTCTACGTCGCCGGCGACATCGCCCGCTGGTCCCAGCGGCACGTCACCGAGCTGGCCCGCATCGGCAGCGACTTCGGCGTCGACCTCGACCCCGAGCCCGAGGGAGAGCCCCGCATCCTCGAGCGGGTCCAGCAGGCGACCTCCGACCTGCTGGGCCGCCGCCCCGAGCCGGGCCTGCTGCTGCTCGCCGATCTCCGGCACGTCCACCGGGAGGCCGCGGGGGTCTCGCTGGACTGGGAGCTGCTCGCGCAGGCCGCCCAGGGGGCCCGGAAGCGGGAGCTGCTGGAGCTGGCCGAACGCTGCCACCCCGACACGCTGCGACAGATGCGCTGGGCCAACGCCAAGCTCAAGGAGTCCGCGACCCAGGCGTTGGTGAGCTGATGTCCGAGCCCCTGGGCACGCGCGTCGTCCTCCGGCCGATCGCCACCCCGCTGCCGCTGGGGTTCCTGGCGCTGGCGGTCTCGACCGTGCTGTTCAGCGCCGTCCAGCTCGAGTGGATCGCCCCCACCGAAGGGCGGATCGCCGCCCTCACTGCGCTGGCCGCGACCGTGCCGCTGCAACTGCTGTCGTCCGTGATCGGGTTCCTGGCGCGCGACCCGGTGGCCGCTACCGGGATGGGTGTGCTGTCGAGCACGTGGGCCGTGGTCGGGTTCACCACGCTCACCTCGCCGCCGGGCGCGGTCAGCGATGGGCTCGGCGTCTTCCTGGTGACCGCAGGCCTGGCCATGGTCGTGCCCGCAGCCGCCGCTGCGGGCAGCAAGGTCGTGCCCGCAGCGGTCATGGCACTCGCGGCGACGCGCTTCGCCGTGACGGGGGTCTACGAGCTCACCGGGTCGGCCGTGTGGAAGACGGCGGCCGGGTGGGTCGGCCTGCTCCTCGCGGTCGTGGCTGTCTACGCGGCCCTGGCCCTGGAACTCGAAGGTGCTCAGCGGCGGACCGTGCTGCCGCTGGGCCGGCGCGGAGCCGGTCTCGCGGCGGTCCGCGGGGAGGCCGGACTCGGCGCCGGCGACCTGCGCGACGAGGCCGGCGTCCGGCCGCAGCTGTGACCGGCCGAGGGGCCCCGGCGTGGTGACCGACGTCGTCCTCCTCGCGGCGGGGGGCCTCGGGATCGCCGCCGTCCTGATCCCGCTGCCCGTGGGCGCTGCGTGGACCCCCGCCGGCTGCCGCTCGTGCCCGAGCAGTGCAGGGTCCTCCGCCGGTGGGCTGGCGGTCGCCTACGTCTTCCTGCATGCCTGATCGCCCCGGGGCCGGGGCGTCCACAGGCTCACGGGGAGGTCGCTGACGCGGGAGCAGGTCCTGGGCAGCGTCGGCTCATGGCGGGGTCGATCACTACAGTCACTGCACCGGACGGGACCGAGCGTCACCGCGCGCGGTACCGGGACCCGAGTGGGCGGCAACACGAGAAGCGCTGCAGGCGCGAGGTCGACGCCCACCGCCCCCCGAGCGGGGCCGGGTCATCGTCGAGGCGTGGGCCGAGCAGTGGGTCGACGCCCGGACCGGCCTCGAGCCCAGCACCTGTACCGCTACCGGTCGCTCCTGCGCGCGCAGATCCTCCCGCGCTGGGGACGTCACCGGTTGGCTGATGCCTCGCACGCGGACGTCGCGACCTGGGTGGCCCAGCTGTCCGCCGGCGGCCTCGCGCCGGCCACCGTCCGACAGGCACACCGCGTCCTGGCCCTCGTCCTCACGCTGGCGGTGCGGACGGCCGCATCCCGCGCAACCCGGCCGAGGGTGTGCCGCTGCCCAGGGTCCGCAGGGCAGAGTCCCGATTCGTGACCCGGGAACAGGTCGAGCGCCCAGGGGAGGAGGCGGGCGCCTACGCGGACGTCGTACGCCTGCTCGCCTACACGGGCCTGCGCTTCGTGGAGATGGCGGCGTCCTCCGGTCGGGCGACTTCCGCCGCCGGTTCTCCGACCCGGCGGCCACTGCAGCGGGACGGGAGGACCTGACCCCGCGCGACCTCCGGCACACCGCGGCCGGTCTCCTCGTCGCCAGCGGCGCCAACGTCAAGGTCGTGCAGCGGATGCTCGGCCACGCCTCCGCAGCCATGACCCTGGACGTCTACTCGGGCCTCTTCGACGACGACCTCGGGGCGCTCGCCGACCGCATGACGCGGCCCACGAAGCCTCAGTGACGAGGCGTCACGATGCGTGAAGTGGGCGTGGGGTGGGCGTCGAGCGCGAGCAGTGCTCTGGTTCGAACGGCAACGAAGCGCTGACCAGCGCAAAGGCCGGTGGGGCGGGTGGGGCTCGAACCCACGACCCAGGGATTATGAGTCCCATGCTCTGACCAGCTGAGCTACCGCCCCGTGCGGCCGGCGTCGCCCGGGACCGCACCGACAGCCTGCCAGAAGCGCCGCAACGGGCGGCCGGGGGCGACAAGCGCCCCACAAGGGGCTGACAAGGCGCCGGCGGGAGCGTTCCCGGCATGACAGCGACCGCCGCCCTGCCCTTCCCCGTCACCCCGCGCCGCACCCCCGACGAGCCGGAGGCCGACCTGTTCGGCTTCGCGCTCGTGCACCGGGCACTGCGCAACGGCTGCCGGCTGCTCGCCGACGCCCTCACCGACATCGCCGCGGGCGGCCCCTGCGACCGCGAGCGGCAGCAGGCCGTCGTCGCCTTCGCCGGCCACATGCTGCACGAGGTGCACGTGCACCACTCCCGCGAGGACGACGTCCTGTGGCCGGTGATCGCCGCCTCGGCCGGCGCCCACGTCGACCTCGCGCCGCTGTCCGACGACCACGCCGCCCTGCAGGACGTGCTCGACCGGGCCGAGCCGCTGCTCGCCGCCTTCGCCGCGCAGGGGCCGGCCGCGGCCGCCCCGCTGGCCGCCGTCGTCACCCAGGTCGCCGACTCCCTCGACGAACACATCGCGGAGGAGGAGCGCGACGTCTTCCCGGTCGTGCGCCGCTACGTCTCCGCCGGCGACTTCGCCCGCGTGGAGACCCGGTTCCGCAAGGGCACGAGCCTGCGGCACATGGTCTTCGTGCTGCCGTGGGTCGTCGACGCCTGCCGCACGCCGGAGGAGCGCGCCCAGCTGCTGGGATCGGCGCCGGCCCCGCTGCGGCTTGTGCTGCGCGGGGTGCACAGCCGCTGGGTGCGTCGCCGCGACCTCGTCCGCGGCTCGTGACCGACCGCGCCCGGCGCGCCGCCGTGGTCCGGGCGGCGGCTCGGTCCAGGGCCCGCCGTGCGGCGGCCGGCCGGCCGGGGTGGCCGATGCGCTCGGCGAGCGCGACCGTCTGCTCCTGGTACGCCGCGGCCGCCGCGTCGTCCCCACGGTAGGCGGACCGACGGCGCGGGCCTCCTCGACCCGGCGGTGCCCTTCGTCACGTTGCGCCCGGGGCCGTTCACCCGATCCGCAGGTGAGGTCACCCGTTGGGGCAAGGAGGCGCGCCGGAGGTGTTATCCGACCGTGACCGATGGGGCCGGTGGGAGGTAGCGTCGCGCGCGGCTCGGCCGGGCCACGCTCCCCGCACCGGGGACCTCGGCTGGCCCCGCCGATCCGTCCCGGCCGCCTGCCGGGAGGGCCGGGACGCGCCGTCCCGGATCGCGCGTGCCACGGGGGCACCGGCACGCGCGGGAGGACGACGTCCTCCACGCCGGCGGACCGGAGAACGGAGTGCCGCCGCCTTGGCGACCCTGCACCGCCCGCACCACCCGACCGCCCGGCCGCGCCGGTTCCGCGCCGCCCTGCTCGCCGGGGTCGCGGGCGTCCTCCTGGCCGCCGCGCCGGCCGTTCCCGCGGCCGCCGCCCCGGAGGACGACCTGGCCGGTGCCCGCACCGCCGAGGAGGCCGCCGCCGCGGAGGTCGAGGCCGTCTCGGCCGAGGTCCGGGCCGCGGAGGAGAACCTGCAGCGGATGACGGTCGAGGCCGAGGCCGCCGCCGACGCCGCCCTGGTGGCGCGGGCGCAGCTCGCGGAGGCGCAGACCGCCGCCGACCAGGCCGCCCAGCGGCTGGCCGCCGCGCAGGCCGCGGTCACCGAGGCCGAGGACGAGGTGGCCGACGTCGGCCGCGAGGCCTACATGGGCGCCGCGGACGCGTACGGCAGCGCCGCGGTGCTGCTCTCCTCCGACAGCCCCGAGGAGCTGCTGCAGCGCGCGGCCACCCTGGAGCTGCTCGGCGACCAGCGCGCCGCCGTCCTCGAGGAGCACGAGGCGATCGAGCTCGAGGTCGCCCGCGCCGACGCCGCCGCGCGCGCCGCCGTGACCGAGCGGGACCAGCTGCGCGCCGCCGCCGACGCCGCGGCCGCCGCGGCCGACCAGCACCTGGCCGACGCGCAGGCCGAGTTCGACGCGCTGAGCGCCCGCAAGGCCGACCTGGACGCCCGCCTGCGCGCCGCGCAGCTGGAGCTGCTGCGCGCCCAGGGCGTGGTCGACGCCGAGGCCGCCTACGAGCGCCAGCAGGCCGCCGCCTCGCGGGCCGGTGCCCTGGCCGCCACCTCCGGCGGTGTCGCCCTGACCGACGGGCGGGTGAGCTCCTGCTACGGCGCCCGCTGGGGGACCATGCACTACGGCGTCGACATCGCCGCCCCGATCGGCACCCCGATCCGCGTGCCCGAGGACGGCGTCGTCTTGCAGGCCGGACCGGCCAGCGGCTTCGGCCTGGCGGTGTACGTCCAGCACGGCGACGGCTCGATCACCCTCTACGGGCACGTGAACCAGTTCTTCGTCGGCGCCGGCGACGTCGTCGCGGCGGGCCAGCAGATCGCCGAGGTCGGCAACCGCGGCCAGTCGACCGGTCCGCACCTGCACTTCGAGGTGCACCAGGGCGGGCTCTACGCCAGCCGGGTGAACCCCATGCCGTGGCTGTCCGCGCACGGCATCTCCCTCGGCGGCGCCTGCTAGCCGTCCACCGCCCGCCGCCTACCGCCCGCGCAGCCGGCCGAGCAGGCCGCCCGCCCCGCCGAGGGTGCGGGCGGCCAGCGCCAGGATCGGCCCGCCGGGGATGCCCGGCGCGGCCGAGACGATCGGCGCCAGCTGCAGCAGCCCGCCGACGTCGTGCACCCGCAGCCGCCGGCGGGCGAGCGCCGCCACCGGGTTGACCCGGCCGGAGGCGGCATCGAGCAGCAGGTCGGCGCGCGCCTGCACGCCGGCGCCGGGCGGGTCGCCGGCGTCGGCCCGGCGCACCCGCCAGCCGGCCCGGTCGGCGGCGAACGCCCAGCCGCCGTCCGGCGTGGTGAGGGTGACCCCGCCGGTGATGCCGCAGGACGACGCGAGGGCGCCGGTGACGTCGGCCAGCGCCGCGATCCCCGACTGCAGCACCTCCGCGGGCACCGGTGGGCCGCCCAGCGGCGCCAGGTCCAGGCCGTGCACCGCCAGCTCGTAGGCCTGGCCCAGGACGACCGACAGCAGCGGCAGCGTGCCCACCGTCGCCACCGCCGGCGCGGTGTCCAGCGCGACGGGCTCCTCGGCCAGGTAGCGGGCGGTGGCCTCCCGGTTGCGGCGCAGCGCGGCCAGCACCTCCGCGCGCGGGGCGTCGCGGTGCGCCGCCGTCACCCGCGCGTTGGTGCCGTCCACGTCCGGCGGCCGGCCGGCGCCGCCCGCCCGCGCCGACGCGACCAGGTCGGCCAGGGCGGTGTGGTCGTCCCAGCAGCCCAGGTGCACGCACACCTCGTGGGCGCGCCAGCCCGGCAGGCGGGTGGGCCGGTCGAGGTCGACGGCCTCCGCCTGGGCCAGGAAGGCGTCCCAGGCGCCGAGCACCATCGGCCCGACGACGTCCCGGCCGGCGTCGGCCATCCCGTGCGCCGTCCGGACCGGGCCCGTTCCCTGCGCTCGTCCCATGGGCGGCCGCGTACCCGGCCGAACCGCGCGTCAGGCGTGGCGATGGTCTCCCTCCGGCGGGGGAGGCGCGGTCAAGCCGGCCTGCGCTACCGCCGACCTCGGTGGGGTGACTCCAGCCACGGGCGACCGGCGCGGTGCCGCGCAGGATCCGCCACGCGCCCTGACCCGGGTGCTCGCCCGCACCCGCCGCGCGCTCTACCGGCCCCTGGCCGAGGACGACGCCCGGGTCGCCTACTGGGTGCACCACGTGCGCCTCGGGGTGCTGCTGACCGAGGTCGCCGCCCTCGCCACGGTCGGCTACGCCCTGCTGACCCCGACGGCGGGGCACCTGCACCCGGTCCTGCTCGGCCTCTCCGGGGTGGCGATCGCCGGCGCCCCACTGCTGCTGCTCCTGCCGCTGGCCGCGATGGTGCGCGACGCCCGCGGCCCGGCGCTGTTCTACGCCTGGAGCGCTGCCACGACCGTGCTCGTGGTCATCGGCACCCGGGTGGACGGCGGGGCGGACAGCCCGCTGATCTGCCTGCTGTTCCTCACGCTGGGGTTCATGTCGGCGGCCTTCCAGCCGGCGGGCGTCGTCTGGATGGGCGGCTTCATGGTCGCCGCGTACCTCGCCGTCGACGTCTTGCCCGAGCCGCGCACCGCCGGCCTGTTCGTCGCCGTCGTGATGGCCACCTTCACCCTGCTCTGCGCGCTCGCCTCGGCCAACGTGTGGGAGTCCCAGGACCGGCAGGCGCTGCTGCTGCGCACGCACGAGACGCTCGCCGCCACCGACCCGCTGACCGGCTGCCTGAACCGCCGGGCCTTCCTCGACCGCCTGCACGGCGCGATCGCCGGCGCGGCCGGGCGCAGCGTGCTGTGCCTGGTGGACCTCGACGGCTTCAAGGGCGTCAACGACCGGGACGGCCACCCCGCCGGGGACGCCGTCCTGCGGTCGGTGGCGGCGGCGCTGGGGGCGGCGGTCCGCGAGACCGACACGGTCGCCCGGCTCGGCGGCGACGAGTTCGCCGTCCTGGCCGCGGTCGCCGGGGCGCCGGACGCGGCGCTGCTGGCCGAGCGCATCCGCGACGGCGTGGCCCGGGCCGGCGCGGCGGTCGGCGTGACCGCGAGCGTGGGGTGGACCCTCGTGCACCCCGGGGACGACGACCACGAGGTGCTGGTGCGGGCCGACCAGGCGATGTACCGCGCCAAGGCGGCCGGCGGCGACCGGGTCGGGACCGCCGAGCCGGGCCGGCACCTGCACGGCGCCGCTGTTGATCACCCTGCGTGACCGGTCGGCGCGGAGAGTCCACGCGGCGTGTCGCATCGGCGACGCGCCGTGAGGATGAGACGGTGGCCGTCACGAGCGCAGGGCTGGGCCGGTGGACGACGGCGCCACGGCCGTGGTATGGCCGCTGACCTGGGAAGAGTGCGCGCAACGGTCACGAACAGTCACATGTGACGCATCCGCCCCATCCCCACTGGCGCGACCGCGGGACCATCGTGCACACTGTTCGAGAGGCCCTGGGGTCTCAGACCGCCGAACACAGCCTGTCACCGAATCGATCGTCCGTTGGGGAAGACGAGACCGATCGAGTCGATGGAGGTAACCGTGCAGCGACGGTCGTCTACCCAGGGTGTCGTCTTCGTGCACGCGTGCCCGAAGGCGCTGTGCCAGCACGTCGAGTGGGCGCTCGAGCGCGTCATCGGCGCGCCGGTCTCCCTGTCGTGGGCCGACCAGCCCGCGGCGCACGGGTCCTACCGTGCCGAGGTCGCCTGGACCGGGTCCCCCGGAACGGGCGCCAAGCTGGTCGCCGCGCTGCGCGCGTGGCCGATGCTGCGCTTCGAGGTGACCGAGGAGGCCAGCCACGGCAACGACGGCGAGCGCATGTCCTACGTGCCCGGGCACGGGGTCTTCCGCGCGCCGACGAGCGCCAACGGCGACCTGATCGTCACCGAGCAGCAGCTGCGCCACCTCGCGGCCACGGCGACCTCGGCGGAGGCGTTCCGGCACGGCGTCGACCAGCTGCTCGGCGCGGCCTGGGACGCCGACCTCGAGGTCTACCGCCACGCCGGCGACGGCAGCCCGATCACCTGGCTGCACCAGGTCGTCTAGCGGACCCGGCGGGTCACGATCCGGTCGCGACGGCGTGAGGGCACCGGCCCCGCCGTCGTAGGCTCGCAGGACAGATCGTCCGGGCGTCGTCGGGGAAGCGGCGCCCGGGCGATCTTCGTGCGTTCGGGGCCGGGCGCGGCCGCCCCGCCGTCCCCACCGCAGCGCGTCCTCCCTCAGCGCAGCGGGGGCGCCCCCCCCGGCGGGCGGGGGGGGGGTCCGGCCCCGCTAACGGGGCCTGTACCCCGCCCGGGCTTAACCGGGGTGTTTGCGTGGGGGCGCGGG
>NZ_JBJGZO010000047.1:0-23832 GCF_054050575.1 Blastococcus sp. SYSU D00868 | reverse complement strand
GGGGGGCCGCCGCGGCCGCCCGGGCCGGGCCCGGGCCCCCGGCCGCCGCCCGCCCCCCCCCCCCCCCCCCCCCCCCCCCCCCCCCCCCCCCCCCCCCCCCCCCCCCCGGCGCCCTCCTCGCGCAGCGAGCGGCCGGTGAGGCCGAGGAACACGTCGTCCAGGCTCGGCCGGCGGGTCTCCACCCCGATGACGTCGACGCCCGCGCTGTCCAGCGCGCGGACCAGCCGCACCAGCGCCGCGCCGCCCGAGGGCACCCGCCCGACGATGCGGTCCCCGTCGATCTGCGGCGGCTCGGCCCCCGGCAGCGCCGCGACCATGCCGGCCACCTCCGCCGTCCGGCCCGGGTTCGCGACGGTCACCGTGAGCACGTCGCCGCCGACCCGGGACTTCAGCGAGTCGGGGGTGCCCTCGGCGACGATCGCGCCCCGGTCGATGACGAGGATCCGGTCGCACAGCGCGTCGGCCTCGTCGAGGTAGTGCGTGGTCAGGAAGACCGTCGTCCCCCGCTCCTCCCGCAGGCCCTGGATGTGCTGCCACAGGTTGGCCCGCGCCTGCGGGTCCAGGCCGGTGGTGGGCTCGTCGAGGAAGACCAGGCCGGGGTCGTGGACCAGCCCCATCGCGATGTCCAGCCGCCGCCGCTGCCCGCCCGACATGGCCTTCGGCTGGCGCTCCCACAGGCCCTCGAGGTCGAGGTCGCGGAAGAGCTGCCGGCCGCGGGTGACCGCGTCGGCGGTGCTCAGCCCGTAGAGCCGAGCGTGGTCGACGACCTCCTCCCCGGCCCGCGCCTCCGGTGCCGTCGAGCCGCTCTGCGAGACGTAGCCGATCCGCCGCCGTACCCCGACGGGGTCGGCGACCAGGTCGCAGCCGGCCACGGTCGCCGTCCCGGCGGTCGGCGCCAGCAGCGTGGTGAGCATGCGCAGCGTCGTCGTCTTGCCGGCGCCGTTGGGACCGAGGAAGCCGACGATCTCGCCGGCCGCCACGTCGAGGTCCACCCCGGTCACGGCGTGCACCTCCTGCTTCTTCCGACGGAAGGTGCGGGCGAGGCCGCGGGCGTGGATCACCCGGACAGTGTTGGGCCTCGACCGCCTCCGGGAGGAGGTTCCGGCCCCGCCCGGTGCACTTCGCGCCGTCGGCCGACGTCACCAGTCCCGGGGACCCCGCTCGCGCGGCACCCGGGGCAGGGTCGGCGCCTCGCGGGTGGTCGGGTGGCCGTCGTCCCCGCCGGGCCGGTCGGGCCAGGCGGGCTGCGCGCGCGGGTCGGGCGGGGGCAGGGGACGGACGGCGCCGCGCCGCGGCCGCGCGGCCACCAGCGCCCAGAGCACCGGGACGGCGAGCACCGGCCACTGCAGCGCGAGGTCGCCCACCCAGAGGATGCCGGCCAGCAGCAGCACGAACAGGCAGCCCGCCGTCCACAGGCCCAGCAGGCGCGCCTCCGCGGGACCGTGCCGCATCACGCGGTCAGGCGGCCTGCAGCTCGCCGGCGACGACGGCCGGGGTCAGCGGCTCGTCGAGCAGGCGCAGGAAGCGGTCGGCGCCGGACTGCCCGGCCGGGCGCGCGTCCAGCCAGCGGGAGAGCAGCTCGAACCCCTCCACGTAGGTGGTGATGTAGGCCCGCCACAGCGGGTGGGTGAGGAACCGCAGCTGCTGGCGGGCCCGGTCGTCGCTGACCAGCGACCACTTCTGCAGGTGGGCGACGACCTCGTCGGGGTCGGCGCCGCGGTCGTGCAGCATGATCGCGGCGTCCTGGCGGACCCGGTTCAGCGGGGCGGCGGCGGCGGCGATCCGCTCGGCGAGGGCGCCGTCGAACCGCAGCCCGAGGTCGTCGAGCACCTCGGCCGCCCACGGCCCCCAGCCCTCCCCCACCGAGGCCTGCACGCCGAGGTCGGCCAGCCCCTCGGCCATGAGGCACTCGGGGGTGTTGACGAGGAACACCGTGTGCTCGACCCGGCCCGCGCGCTCGACCAGGCCCTGCTCCTTGCGGCAGTGCTCGGTGTGGTGCCCCGGGTAGGACTCGTGCGCCACCAGGTGCGGCAGCTGGCTCAGCCGGTGCGGCAGGTCGGCGTTGATCGCGACCCGCGACCGGTAGGCGCCCTCGTAGTAGTTGAACCCGGACCAGGGCTTGTCGGTGACGACCTCGTAGTGCACCGTCTCGGCCTCGGGCAGCCCGTAGCCGGCGCGCACCCGGTCGCGCAGCGCGCTGGACAGCGCCTGGACGGCGACCTCCAGCCGGTGCGGCGGGCACTCCTCGCGGCGGCGGTGCCGGGCGTAGCGCTCGGCGAGGGTGCCGTCGCCGGGCAGCAGCTCCTCGAGCTCGGCGTGCGCGGCGGCGTAGTCGACCGGGTCGCCGAGCTCGACGTCCACCTGGAAGTAGCTGCGCACCTCGTCGCGGAAGGCGACCGGCTCGCCGCTCATCTTCCGCGCGCTGCACTCCAGCCCGGTCAGCTGGCCACGGAGGAACTCCGTGCGGTCGGCCGGCAGGCCGGCGACGTCGAGCTCGCGCAGCAGCGCCCGCGCCTGGTCCCGCAGCGCCTGCGGGGTGGGCGCCGCCTCGTCCTCGACCTGGGCCCGGATCCGCGGATCGCCGGTGTAGGCGTCGACGAAACCGCTCTCCAGGCGGTCGAACCGCAGGCCGAGGCGGACGTACTCCAGGGCGACGTCGACCTGCGCGGAGCTCATGCGGGCGATCCTCTCAGCCGCCGAAGCGGCGGTGCCGGGCCGCGTACGCCCGCAGCGCGCGCAGGAAGTCGACGCGGCGGAACTCCGGCCAGTAGACGTCGGTGAAGTGGAACTCCGAGTGCGCCGTCTGCCACAGCAGGAAGCCCGACAGCCGCTGCTCGCCGCTGGTGCGGATCACCAGGTCCGGGTCGGGCTGCCCGCGGGTGTAGAGGTGCTCGGCGATGTGGTCGACGTCGAGGATCTCGACGAGCTCCTCCAGCGTCGTCCCGCGGGTGGCGTGGTCGGCCAGCAGCGAGCGGACGGCGTCGGCGATCTCCCGCCGTCCCCCGTAGCCCACCGCGAGGTTGACCGTGGCCCCCGGCCGGTCGCGGGTCGCCTCCTCCGCCTGCTTGAGGACGGCGACGGTCTCGGCGGGCAGCAGCTCCAGCGCGCCCACCGGCCGCAGCTGCCAGCGGCGGTCGGGCGCGGACAGGTCCTCGGCGACGCCCTCGATGATCCGCAGCAGCGGCAGCAGCTCGGGCTCGGGCCGGGTGAGGTTGTCGGTGGACAGCAGGAAGAGGGTGACCACCTCGACGCCGGCCTCGTCGCACCAGCCCAGCAGCGAGGCGATCCGGTCGGCGCCGCGCCGGTGCCCCGCGTTGGGGTCCTCCAAGCCGATCGACCGCGCCCAGCGCCGGTTGCCGTCGACGATCACCCCGACGTGCCGGGGGGTGTCCGCCCCCACCAGGCCCCGGGCCAGGCGGCGCTCGTAGACCTGGGTGAGCACGTCGCGAACGAACTGACGCACCCCCACGGCGGTCACCCTAGGCCCCGGCCCTGAGCGGCGGCACACCACCGCCGCGGGCCCGCCGGCGGGGCCCCGGGTGCCGGGCAGCTCACAGCCGCCAGCCGCTGCAGCCACCCCCCGGCCTCCGTAACCTCGGACCATGAGCCCTGCGCCCGGAGAGCGGGACGAGACCCTCGTCGAGGCGGACGGCGCCGAGATCCAGGCCCCGCTGGGCCAGGCGCTCACGGCGGTCCGCGAGGAGGGCGAGCGGGTCGAGCAGGCCTGGACGGCCGCCGACTTCGGGGACGACGCCGACTGGGACCACCCCGACACCCGCCCCCGGATGCGGGGCTGGCTGCACCTGTTCGCGTTCTTCGGCGCCATCGTGGCCGGGGCCGTGCTCATCCCGCTGGCCTCGGTGCAGGGCGCCCGCGCCGGGTTCTCCGTGGCGCTGTACTGCCTGACCATCTGCGGGCTGTTCGGGATCAGCGCGCTCTACCACCGCCGGCGCTGGTCACCCCGCGGCTGGAAGATCATGAAGCGGCTCGACCACTCGATGATCTTCCTGTTCATCGCCGGCACCTACACGCCGTTCGCGCTGCTCGCGGTCGACCAGCCGGCGGGCTACTGGATCCTGCTGATCGTGTGGGCCGGCGCGATCGCCGGCGTCTCGCTGAAGCTGACCTGGCCGACCGCCCCGCGCTGGCTCGGCGTGCCGCTCTACATCGGGCTCGGCTGGGTGGCCGTCTTCATCCTCACCGACATCCTGCACATCGCCGGGGTCGCGTCGCTGGTGCTGCTGGCCACCGGCGGGGTGCTGTACACCCTCGGCGGCGTCGCCTACGCGATCAAGAAGCCCAACCCCTGGCCCGGGGTGTTCGGCTACCACGAGGTCTTCCACGCGATGACGATCGTCGCGGCGATCTGCCACTACATCGCCGTCTACTTCGCGGTGTTCAACTCCCCGTTCGCCTGAGCCGGGTCAGCTGAACGGACGGCGCTCGTCCAGGCGGGTGGAGCCCCGGCCGGCGGCGCGCCAGAGCCGGGCGACGACGTCGCGGTCGGCCTCGGTGACGAGGTTGCCCATCACCCGCAGGGCGACCGTCATCAGCGCGCGCGACCGCATGCCGACCGGGCCGGCGGCGGGCAGGAAGCGGGGCACCGTGAGCAGTCCGGCGAGCCGGCGGGCGATGGAGAACGCCTCGCCGTAGTGCCGGCGCAGGGTCGCCGGCCACGCGTGCGTCCAGTCCGGCTCGTCGAACAGGTCGACGACGGTCCGGCCGGTCTCCAGCCCGTAGTCGATGCCCTCGCCGTTGAGCGGGTTCACGCAGCCGGCGGCGTCGCCGACCAGCGCCCAGTTCCGGCCGGCGACCCCGGAGACCGCGCCGCCCATCGGCAGCAGCGCCGAGGCCGGCGCGCGCACCGGGCCGTCGAGCTGCCAGTCCTCCCGGCGGGCCGCGGCGTAGGCGTCGAGCAGCGGGCGCAGCTGGATCCCGGCGGGCCGGCGCGCGGTGGCCAGCGTGCCGACACCGATGTTGACCTCGCCGGCGTCGGCGCCCAGCGGGAAGACCCAGCCGTAGCCCGACAGCAGCTCCCCGCCGGTCCCGCGCAGCTCCAGATGCGAGGAGATCCACTCGTCGTCGGCCCGCCCCGAGGGCAGGTAGCCGCGGGCGGCGACGCCGTAGGCCGTGTCGCGGTGCCACTCCCGGCCCAGCAGGCGGCCCAGCGGGGAGCGGACGCCGTCGGCCACGACCAGCCGCGCGCAGCCGACGGTCACCGGCCCGTCGCCGGTCTCGAAGACCACGCCGGTCACCCGGTCCCCGTCCCGCGCGACGTCGACGGCGCGGGCGCCCTCCAGCGGGGTCGCGCCGGCCTCGAGGGCGCGGTCGCGGATGCGGGCGTCCAACTCGGTGCGCGGCACGGCGCTGCCGTGGTCGGGGAACTCGCCGCCGGGCCAGGGCAGCTGCCACTCCTGGCCGAAGCCGGCCGCCCGCAGCCCGCGGTTGCGGGCCCGCGACCGGGCCCAGTCGCCCAGGTCCAGCCGGTCCAGCTCGGCGATCGCCCGCGGGGTCAGCCCGTCCCCGCAGGCCTTGTCGCGCGGGAAGACGGCCGCGTCGGCCAGCACCACGGCGCGACCGGCGCGGGCGGCCCACGCGGCCGCCGCCGAGCCCGCGGGCCCGGCTCCGACGACGAGCACGTCGGTGTCCGACGGCGGGAGGACGGCGCTGCTCACCGGCCCAGTGTCCCCGACGGGCTCAGCCGAACAGCGGCACGCGGTCGGCCGCGGCACCCAGGGCGCTGCGGTCGGCGTCGGTCAGCGGCTCGCGGCCGGTGCCGCGGCGGGCCGGGTGGCGTCGTCCCAGCCGCCGGGCAGCGGCTGCCCGAGCAGGCCCTCGAGCACGCGGCGGACCTCGGCCAGCGGCCCGGCGGCCGGGCCCGGCCGGTCGAGGTGGGCGACGAGGTCCAGGTGGTGGACGGCGGCCTCGACGGTCAGCGTGGACAGCAGCGAAAGGACCCGGCCTCGGCGTGGCTGCGCTGCACCGCGCCGAAGCCGCCGTGCAGGCTGGCCGCGGCCCGGGTCGCCCAGAGCTCGTCCTCGTCGTCCGGCGCCGGCGGCCGCCAGGACCGCCAGGACCGCCGCGGTGGTGTCCGCCGGACCGCCCGCCGGGGCGGCCAGCGCGACGAGCGCCCGGCGGGCGTCCTGCAGCAACTGGTGGCCGAGGTCGACGACCGCCCAGCCGGTGCACCCGGTGGGCGCCCACCCCTCGCCCCGGCCGAGCGAGAGCAGGACCCGCGAGAGGCCGGTGCAGGCGGTGCGCAGCGACTCCAGCGGGGTCGGCACGCGGCCAGCCTGCCGCAGGGTCAGTCCGGACGCGGCCCGCGGGCCCGGACCTCCTCCACGGCGGACATGGCGTCGCGCAGCTCGGTCAGCCAGGCGTCGGCGTTGCGGCCCACGAGGCGCACCGCCCAGGCGAGGGCCTCCGACCGGGACCGGGCCACACCGGCGTCGACGAGCGTGTCGAGCACCAGCCGCTCGGGCTGGCGCAGCCGCGTCATCACCGGGACCGACAGCGTGGTGAACAGCTGGCGGTCCTCACCGCAGGTCGCGCCCCACGCGACCGACCGGCCGTAGCGCTCCTGCGCCGCGTCGGCGATCGCCATGCGCTGCTCGCGGGTGTCCTCGCGGAACCGCGCGATGCGCCCGGCGCGGGCGGCGGCCGCGTCGCCCTCGCCGGGATCGGGCTCGGGGAGCCGGCCGACGACGGTGATCTCGTCGCGGTCGACGAGCAGTTCGACCGGCTCGGTGAACCAGCCGTCCGGCAGCCGCCCGGCGAACCAGCCGGCCACCTCGCCCCGCTCGACCGGCGGCGGGGCCTCCTGGCCGCGGGCGCGGCCGGCACCCCGCCGGCCCCAGGGGCCCCGGCCGCCGCCGAAGGGTCCGTCCGCGAATCGCGATGCGTGCACGACGACCTCCTCAGGTCTGATTACAGGATTACACGGTAAGTCCCGGCGGCCCCGTGTGGAAGCCGGCGCATTGCGCCGAGAGCGGACGGTGCCGCCCGAGCCGCCCTGTCAGATGTCGACGATCCCGTCCGTGATCGCGCGCTCACCGGGGCAGCACGTTGCCAACGGACACGCCGATCATTCGTCGGTCCTGGACATCTGCGGCCCTTGTTGGTACTCGGCGCGTCGGCGGACTCTGCCGGCATCACGCCAGCCCGACCGGAGGTCGCCATGTCCCCGCGTTCCCGCTCCCGTTCCGCCCGCCGCCTCGCCACCGCCCTGGCGGGCGGCGCCGACCGCGCCGACACCCCCCTCCCCTCCCCGCCCTCCGCCCCCCCCGGCTGCGCGACCGCCTGGGGCTCCCTGCGGGAGTCGGCGTCCGGGGCCGGCGCCGGCGCCGGCACCGTCGACGACATCCGCACCGGCCGGCACGACTGCTTCGACCGGATCGTCATCGACATCGACGGCGCCGCCGGCGACGCGGTCGGCTACTCGGTCGGGTACGTGTCGCAGTTCCGCGAGGACGCGACCGGCGACGCGGTGCCCCTGCGCGGTGCGGCCGACCTGCAGATCGTCGTCACCCGCCCCGCCCACACCGACGCGGGCGCCCCCACCTACGCCCCGCGCACCCCCGCGGAGGCCGTGAGCGTGGCCGGCTACCGCACGTTCCGGCAGGTCGCGTGGGGCCAGTCGTTCGAGGGCCAGAGCACCGTCGGGCTCGGCGTCCGCGCCCGGCTGCCGTTCCGGGTGCACGTCCTGGACGGCCCGGGCGACGACGCCCGGCTCGTCGTCGACGTCGCGCACACCTGGTGAGTCCGCGGTCCGGACGCCGTCGCCACCCGGCGGCGTCCGGACCGCCGTCAGGCCGGCACTCCCGGCCGTCCCGGTGCGCACGCCCGCCCGGACCCCGCGCACCACCCCACCGGCGGACGTCCGCCGGCCACCGCAGGAACGCTCCCGGAGGAGCCCGCCATGTCCCGTCCCCGCCCACTGCTGCGACTCGCCGTCGTCCTCGGCGCCGTGCTCGCCTCCGTCACCGCGCTCGCCGGCCCCGCCGCAGCGGCCCCCTACTGCGGCATCACCTGGGGCTCGCTGCCCGAGGTGAGCAGCGCCCCCGACAGCGAGTCCCTCAACGGCGTCCGCTCAGGCCGCCACGCCTGCTTCGACCGCCTCGTCCTCGACGTGGGCGGGCAGGACGCCACCTTCGGCACCTACACCGTCGAGTACGTGCCCGTCGTCCGCGCGGACGGCTCCGGCGCGGCGGTCCCCGTCCGCGGCGCCGCCGACCTGCAGGTCGTCGTGGGCGCGCCGGCCCACGACGCCGCCGGCAACCCGACCGTCGAGCCGGCGAACCGCTCCGAGGTCGTGGACGTCACCGGCTACACCACCTTCCGGCAGGTGGCCTGGGCCGGGTCGTTCGAGGGGCAGACCACGCTGGCGCTCGGCGTCCGCGCCCGGCTGCCGTTCCGCGTGTTCGTCCTCCCGGGCACGCCGAACACCGACCACACGCCGCGGCTGGTGATCGACGTCGCGCACCGCTGGTGAGCCGGGGGCCCGGGCGTCGTCCGCGTGCGGGCGGCGCCCGGGCCGCGGCCGCGCGCGGTCAGCCGGCCGAGCCGGTGCCCCGGTCCTCGTCCCGCGGCGGCTCGATCGCGCGGGGCGCCTTGCGCAGGGTGTCGAGCAGGTCGTCCCCGGTCTGCTCCCGGCGGTCGCCGAGCAGCTCCTCGGGGGTGTCGGGGACGACGACGCCGGGCTCCTCCTGCGGCGGGTCGAAGCTCGCCGGCACCCGCTTGAGGTGCCGCGTCATCGACCGGACCAGGAAGGCGACGGCGATGAGGCCCAGCACCAGCAGGAGCAGGCCGAACGGCCCGGACTTGCCGACGTCCTCGGGGAGCTGGTCGCTGGCCGCCCACAGGATCATCGGACCGTCACCTCGCTGCGCAGGCCGGCGAACAGGTCGTCCTCCGGCGTCGGCGAGTCGACCAGCGAGCGCGCCAGCTCGTAGTCCTCGGTGGGCCACACCCGCTGCTGCAGCTCCATCGGGACGGCGAACCAGCGGCCGGTCGGGTCGATCTGCGTGGCGTGCGCGATCAGCGCGGCGTCCCGCTGCGGGAAGTACTCGGCGCACGGGACCCGCGTGGTCACCCGGTGGGAGATGTCGTGCTCGGGGTCCCAGTTCTCCAGCCACTCGGCGTACGGGGACTCCCCGCCCGAGGCGAGCACCGCCTCGTGCAGGGCCCGCGTCCGGGGCAGCGTGAAGCTCATGTGGTAGTAGAGCTTGCTCGGCTGCCAGGGCTCGCCGAGCTCCGGGTAGCGGTCCGGGTCGCCGGCGGCCTCGAAGGCGTGCACCGAGATCTCGTGCGTCTTGATGTGGTCGGGATGCGGGTAGCCGCCCCGCTCGTCGTAGGTGGTGATCACCTGCGGCCGGAACCGGCGGATGAGCGCGACCAGCGGAGCCGCCGCCTCCTCCACCGGCAGGAGGGCGAAGCAGCCCTCGGGCAGCGGCGGCAACGGGTCGCCCTCCGGGAGGCCGGAGTCGACGAAGCCGAGGAACTCCTGCTCCACGCCGAGGATCTCGCGGGCGCGGTCCATCTCCTCGGTGCGGATCTGCGGGAGCCGCTCCCACACCTCCGGCCGGTCGAGGGCGGGGTTGAGCACCGAGCCGCGCTCGCCGCCGGTGCACGTGGCCACCAGGACGCGGGCGCCCTCGGCGACGTACTTGGCCATCGTCGCGGCGCCCTTGCTCGACTCGTCGTCGGGGTGGGCGTGCACGGCGAGCAGCCGGAGCTGGTCTGCGTCGGTCACCGGGCCATCATCCCCCGCTCCGGGGACGGTCCGCCGCCGACCGGCCACCCGGACGGGTGCGCTGTGCCCCGTGTCACGCCCTGGTCGGGTACGTTCCGGAACTCCCGTCGACGCATGCACCGGCTCCGGCGCCGGTGTTAAGTTGGCGGATCACCGTGAGCGCCGTCCGGTCGGACGGCGACCCCCGAGCTGCAGGAGTACCCCCGCGTGACCACCCCCACTGAGAACGAGCAGGGCATCTGGCTGACCCAGGAGGCCCACGACCGGCTGAAGGCCGAGCTCGACCAGCTGGTGGCGAACCGCCCGGCCATGGCCGCCGAGATCAACGCCCGCCGCGAGGAGGGCGACCTCAAGGAGAACGGCGGCTACCACGCGGCCAAGGAGGAGCAGGGCAAGCAGGAGGGCCGCATCCGGCAGCTCACCGACCTGCTCCGCAAGGCGCACGTCGGCGACGCCCCCACCGAGGCCACCCACGCGGCGACCGGGACCGTCATCACCATCCGCTTCCAGGGCGACGACGACACCGAGAAGTTCCTGCTCGGCTCCCGCGAGATCGCCGGCACCACGGACCTGACCGTCTACTCGCCGGAGTCGGCGCTGGGTGCGGCCATCCTCGGCGCCGCGCCGGGCGCGACCGTGACCTACCAGGCCCCCAACGGCCGGGACATCACCGTCGACGTCGTCGCCGTCGAGCCGTTCGTCCCCTGACCGCCGTGGCGCGCTCGCGCCGGGCCGAGAACACCGGGTTCACCTGCGGGCACTGCGCGGCCGCGGTGCCGGCCAACACCGACGGGCACTACCGCAACCACTGCCCGTACTGCCTGTGGTCGCTGCACGTCGACGACCTGCCCGGCGACCGGGCGAGCGGGTGCCGGGCGCTGATGGAGCCGATCGGCCTGGTGGAGAAGTCCGGGAAGGGCTGGCAGGTGGTGCACCGCTGCACGGCGTGCGGCCACCGCCAGCCCAACCGGCTGGTCCGCGAGGGCGACGCCCCCGACGACCTCGACCTGGTGCTGTCGCTCCCCTGGCTCTGAGGGCCCGACGAGCCGCCCCGGCGACGGGGGGCGGGTGTTCCCGGACCTGCCGGATCCCCGCTCGTGCGGTGTTCCTCGCGCGTTCGCGGCGTTGCCGCACCGCCGGAGCACGAGGAACACCGCAGGAGCGGGCCTGGAGGACGGCGGGACCTGCGGGACGGCGGCGCGACTAGGCGGCGAGGCCGCGGCGGCGCAGCAGCGGGGCCGGGTCGGCGTCCCGGCCGCGGACCGCGCGGAAGGCGGCCAGCGGGTCGACCGAGCCACCGACGGCGAGCAGGCGGGTGCGGAAGACGTCGCCGTTCTCCCGGCGCAGCCCGCCGTTCTCGCGGAACCACTCCACGGTGTCGGCGTCGAGGACCTCCGACCAGATGTACGAGTAGTAGCCGGCCGCGTAGCCCCCGGCGAAGACGTGCTGGAAGTAGGTCGTCCGGTACCGCGGCGGCACCAGGTCCGACGCGACCCCGGCGGCCTCCAGCGCGCGCCGCTCGAACTCGGCCGGGTCGCCGACCTCGGTCTCCGGGGTGATCCGGTGCCAGGCCTGGTCGAGCAGGGTGGCGGCCAGGTACTCGAGCGTGCCGAAGCCCTCGCCCCACAGCGCGGCCGCGTCCAGCGCCGCCACCACCTCGGTCGGCAGCGGCTCGCCGGTGTCGACGTGCCGGGCGTAGTGGTCGCGGACCTCCGGCCACATCGCCCACATCTCGTTGACCTGGCTGGGGAACTCGACGAAGTCGCGCGGCACGGCGGTGCCGGCGAACCGCGGGTAGGTGACGGCGGAGCTCAGCGCGTGCAGGGCGTGCCCGAACTCGTGGAACAGCGTGTCGACCTCGGTCAGGGTGAGCAGCGTCGGCTGGCCGTCCGCCGCGCGGTTGACGTTGAGGTTGTTGACGACGACCGGGCCGGTGCCCAGCAGCGCCGACTGCGAGACGAACGAGCTCATCCACGCCCCGCCCCGCTTGCCCTCGCGGGCGAACCAGTCACCCAGGTACAGCCCGACGGCGGCACCGGCGGCGTCGGTGACCTCCCAGACCCGGACGTCGGGGTGGTAGCCGGCCAGCTCCGGCCGCGGCGTGAAGCGGTAGCCGTAGAGCAGCCCGGCGGCGTGGAAGACGCCGTCGGTGAGCACCCGCTCCAGCTCGAAGTACGGCCGCAGCGCCGCGGTGTCGACCGCGTAGCGCTCCGCGCGCACCCGCTCGCTGTAGAAGGCCTAGTCCCAGGCGGCGAGCTCGACCCCGTCCGCCACCGCCAGCTCGGCGAGGACGTCGGCCTCGGCCCGCGCGTTGGCGGCCGAGGGGCCCACCATCGAGGCGAGCATCGCGTCGACCGCGGCCGCGCTGCCCGCGGTCTGGTCGGCCAGCACGAGATCGGCGTGGGTGTCGAAGCCGAGCAGCCGCGCCCGCTCCGCCCGCAGCCGGGCGATCCGCACCGCGACCGGGCCGTTGTCGTGCTCGCCGGACGCCGCCCGGCCGATCGACGCCTCGAACACCCGGCGCCGCAGGCCCCGGTCGCGCAGCTTGGCCAGCACCGGCTGGCCGGTCGGCAGCACGAGGGTGAGCAGGTACCCGTCGAGGCCGCGGTCGGCGGCGGCCCGCGCCGCGGCGGCCACCTCCGCCTCCCCGAGCCCGTCGAGCAGGGCGACGTCGTCCACCCGCACGGCGGTGGCCTCGGTGGCCGCCTGCAGGTTCTGCGCGAACGTCGTGGACAGCTCCGACAGCTGCGCGTTGAGCGCGGTGAGCCGCGCGCGGCCGGCCTCGTCGAGGCCCGCGCCGGCCAGCACGAAGTCCAGGTGGTAGCGCTCGACCAGCCGCAGCGACTCGGCGTCCAGGCCGGCCGTCCCCCGCGCGGCGTGCACCGCGTCGATGCGGGCGAACAGCGCCGGGTCCAGCCGGATCGCGTCGGAGTGGGCCGACTGCAGCGGGGCCAGCTCCCGCTCGATCTCCCGCAGCCGCGGGGTCGACACCGAGGACGACAGGTTCCCGAACACGGCGCTGGCCCGGCGCAGCAGCCGGCCCGACCGCTCCAGCGCCACGACCGTGTCGTCGAACGTCGCCGGCTCCGGCGAGCCGGCGATCGCCGCCACCTCCGCCCGCTGCTCGGCCATGCCGGCCAGCACCGCCTCCCGGCAGTGCTCCACCGTGACGTCGGCGAACGGCGGCAGGCCGAACGGCAGCGGCGAGGGCTCGAGCAGCGGGTTGGCGGGCGACGGTCCGGCGGTCACCCGCCGATCCTCCGCCGTGGGGTCCCCGCCGCGCTCACCGGCTCGCGGTCCGGCTGTAGAGCCGCACGGCCAGCGGCACGAACACCGCCAGGAAGCCGACGGTCCACAGCAGCGTGTAGAGCACCGGGTTCTGCAGCGACCACGCGTCGGGGACCGGCGCGCCGGGCACGGTGTTGCCGAACAGCTCGCGCGCGGCCTGCACCACCGTCGACACCGGGTTCCACTCGGCGAACGTGCGCAGCACCGACGGGAAGGTCTCCAGCGGCACGAACGTGTTGGCGATGAACGTCAGCGGGAAGATCACGATGAAGCTGGCGTTGTTCACCACCTCGGGCGTGCGGACCAGCAGCCCGACCACCGCCATCAGCCAGCTGACCGCGTAGGCGAAGACCAGCAGCACGAGGAACCCGGCGATCGCCTCCCCCACCGAGCTGTTGATCCGCCAGCCCACGGCCAGGCCGGTCACCGCCATGACCGCGATCGAGATGGCGTTGAGCCCGAGGTCGGCGACCGTGCGGCCGACGAGCACGGCCGACCGCGACATGGGCAGCGACCGGAACCGGTCGATGAGCCCCTTCTGCAGGTCCTCGGCCAGGCTGGCGCCGGTCGTGGTGCTCCCGAACACGACGGTCTGCGCGAAGATCCCCGGCAGCAGGAACTCCGCGTAGCTGACGTCGCCGGGCACGTTGATCGCGCCGCCGAAGACGTAGCGGAACAGCAGCACGAACATGATCGGCGACAGCGTCGCGAACACGATCAGGTCGGGCACCCGCTTGACCTTGATCAGGTTGCGTCGGGTGATGGTGACGCTGTCGGAGACGACGGCGGACAGGCTGCTCATCGGGCGCTCCCGGAGGCGGTGGCGGGCTCCAGCTCGGCCGGCTCGCCGTTCCCGGCGTCCTCCTCGGCGCCGTGGCCGGTGAGGGTGAGGAAGACGTCGTCGAGGTCCGGACGGCGCAGCCCGATGTCCAGCACCTCGACCCCGCTGCCCTCCAGCCGGCGCAGCGCCTCGGCCAGGGCGTCGGTGCCGCCGCTGACCGGCACGCTGACCCGCCGGGTCTGCTCGTCGACCTGCGCCTCGCCGGCCGCGAGCGGGCGCAGCCGGTCGCGCACCCCGGCCAGGTCCTCGGCGCGGGCGACGGTCAACTCGAGGCGCTGCCCGCCGACCTGCGCCTTCAGCTCGTCGCCGGTGCCGCGGGCGATGACCCGGCCGCGGTCGATGACGACCATCGAGTCGGCCAGCCGGTCGGCCTCCTCCAGGTACTGCGTGGTGAGCAGGATCGTCGTCCCGCCGTCGGCGAGGTCGGCGATGAACTCCCACATGCCCAGCCGGCTGCGCGGGTCCAGTCCCGTGGTCGGCTCGTCGAGGAACAGCACCCGCGGCCGCGCGATGAGCGAGGCGGCGATGTCGAGCCGGCGGCGCATGCCGCCCGAGTACGTCTTCGCCGGCCGGGACCCCGCGGCCACCAGGTCGAACCGCTCCAGCAGCTCGGCGGCGCGGGCCCGTGCCTCGCGCCGGCCCAGCCGGTACAGCCGGCCGACCATCTCGAGGTTCTCGTAGCCGGTCAGGTACTCGTCGACCGCCGCGTACTGGCCGGTCAGGCCGATCGCCGCGCGGACGCGGGCGGCGTCGCGGACGACGTCCAGGCCGACCACCTCGGCCCGCCCCTCGTCGGGCTCCAGCAGCGTCGTGAGGATGCGGACCACCGTGGTCTTGCCGGCGCCGTTGGGGCCGAGCAGCCCGAGGACGCTGCCCTCGGGGACGACGAGGTCCACCCCGGCGAGCGCGGTCGTGGCGCCGAAGCGCCGGACCAGCCCCTCGACGACGATGGCGGGGGACGCGGACGGGTTCATGCCCGGCACGCTAGGTGAGAGGGGTGACACATACCGAGTCCGTTTCGCCACGGGCGGATGAACTGCATGCCCTTCCGACCGCGGCCCGCCCCCGGATTCATCGGCGGCCCTCAGGTCACCTCGACGGCGTACCCGCCGGCGCGCAGCGCGCCGACGACCTCGCCGGCGTGGTCGGGGCCGCGGGTCTCTAGGACGACGGCGACCTCGACCTCGCCCAGGTGCAGCCGCTGCGACGTCCGCTCGTGCTCCACCTCCAGCACGTTCGCCCCGCGCGCGGCCAGCGCGCCGAGCACCGCCACGAGCGACCCCGGCCGGTCCGGAACGCGCACCCGCAGCGACAGGTAGCGACCGGCGGCGGTCATGCCGTGCTGCACGACCTTCATCAGCAGCACCGGGTCGACGTTGCCGCCGGACACCACGGCCACGACCGGCGGCCGGAAGGCGGCGGGCTCGGCGAGGACGGCGGCCACCGCGGCGACCCCGGCCGGCTCGACGACGAGCTTGGCCCGCTCCAGGCAGAACAGCAGCGCGCGGGAGAGGTCCTCCTCCGACACCGTGACGACGTCGTCCACCTGCTCGCGGACGTGCGCGAGGGTCAGCTCGGCCGGGGCGCCGACCGCGATGCCGTCGGCCATCGTCGCGGTCGCGGCCAGCGGCACCGGCCGGCCGGCGGCCAGCGACCCGGGGAAGGCCGCGGCGCCCTCGGCCTGGACGGCGACCAGCCGCACGTCGGGCCGCACGGCGCGCACCGCGGCGGCCACGCCCGAGACCAGGCCGCCGCCCCCGGCCGGGACGACGACCGTGGCCACCCCGGGGCACTGCTCCAGCAGCTCCAGCCCCACCGTGCCCTGCCCGGCGATGACGTCGGGGTGGTCGAAGGGGTGGATGAAGACCGCGTCGGTGGCCGCGGCGTGCGCCGAGGCGGCGGCCAGCGCCTCGGTGAGCGTCGTCCCCACCAGTTCGACCGTCGCGCCGTGGCCGCGGGTCGCGGCCACCTTGGGCAGCGGCGCGGACGCCGGCATGAACACCGTGGCCCGCGCGCCCAGGAGCCGGGCCGCCAGCGCCACGCCCTGCGCGTGGTTGCCGGCGCTGGCCGCGACCACCCCGCGGGCCCGCTCCTGCTCGGTCAGCCGGGCGATCCGGGTGTAGGCGCCGCGGATCTTGAACGACCCGGTCCGCTGCAGGTTCTCGCTCTTGAGCCACACGGGCCCGCCGACGCGCTCGGCGAGCGCCCGGGAGTGCTCCAGCGGCGTGCGGCGGACGACGTCGGCGAGCAACGCCGCGGCCGCCTCGACGTCGGCGCCGGACACGAGGACGGGGGGCTCGGACACGGCCCCATCGTCGCCGCCCCCGGATCCGGCGGCGCCCCCGGTCGCCCGAAGGGGGACGACAAGCTGATCAGCCCGTCGTACCTTTGGCGAGGTGACGGACCCCGCCTCCACGGCACCCGCTCCCCCTGCCCCCACCACCCTCGGCGAGCTGCGCGCCAGCGGCGCCGTCTGCAAGCCGGTCAAGGCCGAGATCCGGGCCAACCTGCTGGCCCGCCTCGCCGCCGGAGAGCCTTCGCTGCCCGGCATCGTCGGGTTCGAGGACACCGTCGTCCCCGAGGTCGAGCGTGCCCTGATCGCCGGGCACGACCTGGTCCTGCTCGGCGAGCGCGGGCAGGGCAAGACCCGGCTGATCCGCACGCTGGTCGGCCTGCTGGACGAGTGGACGCCGGTGCTGGCCGGCAGCGAGCTGAACGAGCACCCGCTGCGCCCGGTCTCGGTCTGGGCGCACCGGCAGATCGCCGAGCACGGCGACGCCACCCCGGTCACCTGGCTGCACCGCAGCGAGCGGTTCGGCGAGAAGCTGGCCACCCCCGACACCAGCGTCGGCGACCTCATCGGCGACGTGGACCCGATCAAGGTCGCCGAGGGCCGCACCCTCGGCGACCCCGAGACGGTGCACTACGGCCTCGTGCCGCGCACCAACCGCGGGATCTTCAGCGTCAACGAGCTGCCCGACCTGGCCGAGCGGATCCAGGTGGCGCTGCTCAACGTGCTCGAGGAGCGCGACATCCAGATCCGCGGCTACCGGGTGCGCCTGCCGCTGGACCTGCTGCTGGTCGCCAGCGCCAACCCCGAGGACTACACCAACCGCGGCCGGATCATCACCCCGCTCAAGGACCGGTTCGGCACCGAGGTGCGCACGCACTACCCGATCGAGCTGGCCGACGAGATCCGGCTGCTGCACCAGGAGGCCCGCACCAGCGGCCTCGGCGCGCCCGACGACATGCCCACCCTCGACACCCCCGTGGTGCCCGAGCACCTGGTGGAGATCGTCGCCCGGTTCACCCGGCTGGTCCGCGAGTCCAGCTCGGTGGACCAGCGGTCGGGGGTCAGCGCCCGCTTCGCCATCGCCGCGCTGGAGACCCTGGCCGGCTCCGCCGTCCGCCGCGCCGCCGTCGCCGGGGAGACCCGCCCGGTGGCGCGGGTGGTGGACCTGCCGGCCGTCGTCCCGGCCAGCCGCGGCAAGGTCGAGTTCGCCGACGCCGGCAGCGACCCGGAGGACGACCGGGAGCTGGAGGTGCTGGAGCACCTGCTGCGGCAGGCGACCGCGCAGACCTTCCGCGCCCGCTGCGCCGGCCTGGACCTGACCGGCCTGCAGGAGCACTTCACCGGCGGGGAGACCGTCGAGTCCGGCGAGCTCGTGCCGGCCGCGGCGCTGCTGGGCCAGCTGGGCACCATCCCGAAGCTGGCCGAGCTGCTGGGCCGCCTGGGGGTGCCGGAGGGCGAGCAGTCCGCCGAGCAGGCCGCCGCCGCGGTCGAGTTCGCGCTCGAGGGCCTGTACCTCACGCGCCGGCTCGCCAAGGACACCGACGGCGCCCGCACGGTGTACGGGGCCTGACGTGGTGCGCCGGCCCGGGAAGGGTTACCGGTACGGCCGCTGGCGGGGCGGGCCCGACCCGCTCGCCCCGCCCTACGACCTGGGCGACGCCGTCGACGAGATCGGCGACTCGGTCCTGGGCGGCAGCGGCGTCAAGGAGGCGCTGCGGGAGCTGCTGCGCCGCGGCATGGCCGGTCGTCGCGGGCTCGACGACCTGCGCCGCAACGTCCGCGACCGGCTGCGCCAGGCGCGCCAGGCCGGCCGGATGGACGGCACGCTGCAGGAGGTCCGCGAGCTGCTGGACAAGGCGCTGGACGCCGAGCGCCGCGAGCTGTTCCCCGACCCGGACGACTCCGCCCGGCTGGCCGAGGCCGAGCTGGACGCCCTCCCGCAGGACACCGCGGGCGCCGTCCGGGCGCTCAAGGACTACCCGTGGCGCAGCGACGAGGCCCGGCAGGCCTACGAGCAGATCCAGGACACGCTGCGCCGCGAGGTCCTCGACAGCTCCTTCGCGTCGATGAAGCAGGCGCTGGAGAACGCGACCGAGCAGGACATGCAGGCCGTCCGCGACATGGTCGCCGACCTCTCCCGGCTTGTCGACGCGCACAACCGCGGCGAGGACACCGACGAGCAGTTCGCCGAGTTCATGGACAAGCACGGCCAGTTCTTCCCCGACGACCCGCAGTCGGTGGACGAGCTCATCGACTCCCTCGCCCGCCGGGCCGCGGCGCAGGAGCGGATGATGGCCGGCCTCTCCCCCGAGCAGCGCGCCGAGCTGTCGGACCTGATGGCCCAGACCATGCAGGACATGGGCCTGGCCAGCGAGATGGCCCACCTGCAGGACGCGCTGCGGCAGGCCCGGCCGGACCTGCCGTGGGGGCAGCGCGGGCAGGTGCCCGACGGGGAACAGGCCCTCGGGCTGGGCGACGCCACCAGCGCCGTCGCCGACCTCGCCGACCTCGAGGCGCTGTCCAACCAGCTGTCCCAGGGCTACGCGGGCGCCTCGCTGGCCGACGTCGACGAGGAGCTGCTGGAGCAGGCGCTGGGCCGCGAGGCGGTCGACGACCTGGCGGCGCTGCGGCAGCTGGAGCGCGAGCTGGAGCGGCAGGGCTACCTCAACCGCTCCGACGGCAAGCTGGAGCTCTCCCCCAAGGCGGTCCGGCGGCTGGGGGCCACGGCGCTGCGCCGGGTCTTCGCGAAGCTGGACAGCACCGGCCGGGGCGAGCACGACGTCGCCGACGCCGGGGCGGCCGGGGAGCTCACCGGGGCCTCGCGGGAGTGGCAGTTCGGCGACGAGCAGCCGCTGGACGTCGTCCGCACCGTCCGCAACGCCGTCCTCCGGACGGCGGGCGAGCCGCGCGGGGACGAGCAGCGGGCCGTGCGCATCGCCGTGGAGGACTTCGAGGTCGTGGAGACCGAGCGGCGCACCGGCGCCGCGGTCGCGCTGCTGGTCGACCTGTCCTACTCGATGGCGCTGCGCGGCACGTGGGGCGCGGCCAAGTCGACGGCGATGGCGCTGCACTCGCTGGTGACGACGAAGTTCCCGCAGGACGCCATCCAGATCATCGGCTTCTCCTCGGTGGCCCAGGTGCTCCGGCCGGAGACGCTGGCCGAGCTCAGCGTGGACACCCTGCAGGGCACCAACCTGCAGCACGGGCTGATGCTGGCCCGCCGGTTCCTCGCCCGGCACCGCGACGCCGAGCCGGTGGTCCTCGTGGTCACCGACGGCGAGCCGACCGCGCACCTGGAGCCGGACGGGACGCCGTTCTTCTGCTGGCCGCCGATGCCCGAGACGATCGCGCGCACGGTCGCCGAGGTGGAGAAGGTGGCCCGCTCCGGGGCCACGCTCAACGTGTTCGCGCTGGACCCGGAGCCGGCGCTGGTGCACTTCGTGCACGACATCACCGCCCGCGCCGGCGGCCGGGTGTTCACCCCCGACGGCGACCGGCTGGGCGAGTACGTCGTCGCCGACTACCTCCGGGTGCGGCGCGGCCGGCGCGCGCGGTGACGCGAGCGGAGTCGCTGGCGGACGGTTCCCGTTCCCCAGCGACTCCGCTCACCGGCGGACGTGCGCGCCGCTGGAGGTGATCCCCGGGATGGCGCCGGCGCGGAAGGCGTCGACGAACAAGCGGTGGTCCTCCTGCGTGCGCCGCGCGTAGGCGTGCGCGAAGTCGACCAGGTCGGCGACGAACTCCTCGCGGCGGTCGCCGACCATCGCCGCGATCGCCTCCTCGGTCTGGAACGGCACGAGGGTGTGGTCGCTGTCGGCGTCCCCGACGCAGTGCATCTTCGCCGTCGCGCGGCCGAGCTGGACCAGCACCGGGGCCATCTCCTCGGGCTCGGTGAGGTCGTCCCACTCGAGGTCGACCTCGTACGGGGAGAGCTCGGCGACGACGAAGCCGACGCCGTCGATCTCGGCCCACCCGAGGAACTGCGAGGCGTTGGCCTGCAGCGCGCGGCGGCTCACCGCCGTCCGGTGGCCCTCGTGCTCGAACGCCCCGCGCAGCGCCGGGTCGCGGACGATCCGGCTCGGGGCGGCGACGTTGCCCTGCTTGAGCGACAGGACGACGTCGTTCTCCAGCGCCTGGTCGTAGCCCTCCAGCAGCACGTTGTAGGCCGGCAGCCCGGCGCTGCCGATGCCGAAGCCGCCGGTGCCGATCACGTCCTTGACGTCGAAGGTGACGTCGCGGCGGCGCGGGGGCGGCACGAGCGTGTGCCGGTAGCGCTCCAGCGCCTCCAGCACCCGGCCGCGCTCGTCGTCGTCGAGGCGGCGGTTGCGCCCGATGTCGGCGAACCGCCGCTCGAACCCCTCGACGACGGTCATCCGGTCCAGCAGCTGCAGCCGGCTGCGGGCCGTCGTCGCCAGGATCGCGTCCCGCACCGCCCCCTCGGTGTTGTCGCGGGTGAGGGCGAAGGAGCGGTCGTCGTCGGAGCGCCGGAACGCCTCGACCTGGTCGAGGTAGGCCTCCAGGTAGGTGCGCAGGAGGTCGCCGATGACGTCGTCGCCGAGGGCCTTGCGCCACGCCAGCAGCGCGAAGCTGGCGGCGAACCGGCGCAGGTCCCAGCTGACGTGGCCGAGGTAGGCCTCGTCGAAGTCGTTGACGTCGAAGACGATCCGCCCCTGGGCGTCCATGTAGGTGCCGAAGTTCTCGGCGTGCAGGTCGCCCTGGATCCAGACCCGCGCGGTGCGCTCGTCGCACCAGCGGTCGTCCAGGCCGGCCATGTCGGCGTAGAACAGGCAGGCGCTGCCGCGGTAGAAGGCGAACGGGTCGGCCGCCATCTTGCGGAACTTGGTGCGGAAGGCGTCGGCGTCGGCCCGCATCAGCTCGGCGAACGCCTCGACGAGCGTGTCGACGATCAGCTGGGAGCGTTCACCCGCGGTTCCGTCGGGGGTGACCCCGGAGAGGGAATCTGGCACGGGGGCACCGTAGGCGGCGGTTAACCTGCCGAACAGGTCGTTGCAGCACGGGAGCATGGGGGCCGCGGTGACGGAGACGGGCACGGCGCGCCGGGTGGCCACGGGGGTCGCCGGCGTCGGCGGCGGGCTGGGCGCCACCCTGGCCGGGCTGTTCCTCCTGCTGCGCGGCGAGGCGAAGCTGGCCCGGCGGGCGATCGCGGCCCGCACCACCAAGCAGCTGCCCCCGTCGGGCAACGGCGTCTACGGTCGCGGCCGGGGCAAGCCGCTGGTGCTCGCCGTCCTCGGCGACTCCACCGGCGTCGGCCTCGGCGTGCACCGCGCCGCCGAGACCCCCGGGGTGCTGCTGGCCGCCGCCCTCGCCGAGCTGGCCGAGCGGCCGGTGCGCCTGGTCAACTTCGCGGTCTCCGGCGCCGAGTCGCGGGAGCTGCCCGAGCAGGTCGAGCCGGCGCTGGCGGAGAAGCCCGACGCCGTCCTCATCATGATCGGCGCGAACGACGTCACCACCCGCACCCGGCCGGCGGTGTCGGTGGCCTACCAGGCCGACGCGGTGCGCCGGTTCCGCGCGATCGGCGCCGAGGTCGTCGTCGCCACCTGCCCGGACCTGGGCACGATCCGCCCGATCGCCCAGCCGCTGCGGCAGTTCGCCCGGCACTGGAGCCGGCAGATGGCCGCCGCGCAGACCGTCGGCGTCGTCGAGGCCGGCGGCCGCACCGTGTCGCTGGGCTCGATCCTCGGGCCCACCTTCGCCCGCGACCGGTCGATGTTCGGCGTGGACGAGTTCCACCCGAGCGCCGCGGGCTACGCCGCCGCCGCGGCCGTCATCCTGCCGGCGCTGGCCGACGCGCTGGGCGTCTGGCCGGCCGCCGCCGACCGCGGGCTGCGCAAGCTGCGCCGCGACACCGTCCGCCCCGTGGAGCGGGCCGCGGCCCGGGCCGCCGACCGGCCCGGCACCGTCGTGCAGCCGACTCAGGTGCGCGGCTCCGACACCGGACCGCTGGGCGCCTGGGCCCGGCTGCGCCGCCGCCGTCCCCCCGAGCTGCCCACCCCGCAGGAGGCCGCGGCCGCCGCGCAGGTGCCCGCGGAGGGCTGACCGTCGCCGGCCTCCAGCCCGTGGGAGCCCGCCCGGCTACCCGGGGGTAGTTTCGCGGTGACCGCACCGCCCCCTCGTCGTGGAGGACCCATGCCCGAAGCCGTCATCGTCGCCACCGCGCGCTCCCCCATCGGTCGCGCGTTCAAGGGCTCGCTGAAGGACCTCCGGCCCGACGACCTCACCGCCACCATCGTCCGCGCGGCGCTGGACAAGGTGCCGGCGCTGGACCCGGCCGACATCGACGACCTGATGCTCGGCTGCGGGCTGCCCGGTGGCGAGCAGGGCCACAACATGGGCCGCGTCGTCAGCGTCCTGCTCGGCATGGACCACCTGCCCGGGACGACGATCACCCGCTACTGCTCCTCCTCGCTGCAGACCACCCGGATGGCCATGCACGCCATCAAGGCCGGCGAGGGCGACGTGTTCATCTCCGCCGGCGTGGAGATGGTGTCCCGCTTCGCGAAGGGCAACAGCGACTCGCTGCCCGACACCGAGAACCCGGCGTTCGCCGACGCACAGGCCCGGGTGGCCAAGTCGGCCGAGGGCGGCGTCGACGGCTGGACCGACCCGCGGGAGAACGGGGAGCTCCCCGACGTCTACATCGCGATGGGCCAGACCGCGGAGAACCTCGCGCTGCTCAAGGACGTCTCCCGGCAGGAGATGGACGAGTTCGCCGTCCGCAGCCAGAACCTGGCCGAGAAGGCGATCGCGGAGGGCTTCTGGGAGCGGGAGATCACCCCGGTGACCACGCCGGACGGCACCGTCGTCAGCAAGGACGACGGCCCGCGCGCCGGCACCACCCTCGAGGGCATCTCCGGCCTCAAGCCGGTCTTCCGCCCCGACGGCCGGGTGACCGCCGGCAACGCCTGCCCGCTCAACGACGGCGCCGCCGCGGTGGTCGTCATGAGCGACACCAAGGCCCGCGACCTGGGACTGACCCCGCTGGCCCGCGTCGTCTCGACCGCGGTCACCGGCCTGTCCCCGGAGATCATGGGCTACGGCCCGGTGGCGGCGTCGGAGCTGGCGCTGCAGCGGGCCGGGATGAGCATCGGCGACATCGACCTCGTCGAGATCAACGAGGCCTTCGCCGCGCAGGTCATCCCGAGCTACCGGGACCTCGGCATCGACATCGACAAGCTGAACGTGCACGGCGGCGCGATCGCCGTCGGCCACCCGTTCGGCATGACCGGCGCCCGCATCACCGGCACGCTGATCAACGGCCTGCAGACGCGCGACGCCACCTTCGGCCTGGAGACCATGTGCGTCGGCGGCGGCATGGGCATGGCCATGGTGCTGGAGCGCCTCTCCTGAGGCTCCGCACCGCCTGACGACGACGGCCCGGCTCCCCCTCGGGGGGGCCGGGGGGGGGGGGGGGGGGGGGGGGGGGGGGGGGGGGGGGGGGGGGGGGGGGGCGGGGGGGGGGGGGGGGGGGGGGGGGGGGGGGGGGGGCGGGGGGGGGGGGCCGAGACGCGCTCGCCCCGCCCTACGACCTGGGCGACGCCGTCGTCGAGATCGGCGACTCGGTCCTGGGCGGCAGCGGCGTCAAGGAGGCGCTGCGGGAGCTGCTGCGCCGCGGCATGGCCGGTCGTCGCGGGCTCGACG
>NZ_JBJGZO010000046.1:0-28667 GCF_054050575.1 Blastococcus sp. SYSU D00868 | reverse complement strand
GCCCGCCCGCCGGCCCCCCCCCCCGCGGGCCGCCACCGTCCCCGGCGCCGCGGCCGCCCGCGGGGGGGGGGGGGCCCCCCCCCCCCGCCACGATCAGGGGACCTGATCCCGGCCAGGGCTACAGCGGGATGTTGCCGTGCGCGCCGCGGCCGGGCCGGGCCTCGGCGAGCGCCCGGATCAGCCGCCGCCGGGTCTGCGCCGGCTCCACGACCTCGTCGACGACGCCGATCTCCAGCGCCCGGTTCACCCCGCCGGCGATCCGCTCGTGCTCCACGGCGAGCTCGGCGTGCAGCGCCTCCCGCTCGGCCGGCGGGACGGCGGCCAGCTTCTTGCGGTGCAGGATGCCGACGGCGGCCTTGGCGCCCATGACCGCGACCTCGGCGCCGGGCCAGGCCAGCACCGCGGTCGCGCCCAGCGACCGGGAGTTCATCGCGATGTAGGCGCCGCCGTAGGACTTGCGGGTCACCAGGGTCACCCGCGGCACCACGGTCTCGGCGAAGGCGTGCAGCAGCTTCGCGCCGCGGCGCACGACGCCGTCCCACTCCTGGCCGACGCCGGGCAGGTAGCCGGGGACGTCGACCAGGACCACCAGCGGCACCCCGAACGCGTCGCACATCCGCACGAACCGGGCCGCCTTCTCCGCCGAGGCCGAGTCCAGGCAGCCGCCCAGCCGCAGCGGGTTGTTGGCGATCACGCCGACGGTCCGCCCGGCCAGCCGGCCCAGCACGGTGACGACGTTGGGCGCCCACCGCGGGTGCAGCTCCAGCCCGGGCTCGTCGAGGACCGCGGAGACCAGCGGCTTGACGTCGTAGGCGCGCTGCCTCTGCTCGGGCAGCAGGGCGGCGAGGTCGACGTCCGGCTCGTCCCCGTCGTCGGCGAACGTGCCCTGCGCGGCGAGCAGGTCCACGGCCCGGCGGGCGGTGGCCAGCGCCGCCGGCTCGGTGTCGGTGACGACGTGGACGACGCCGCTGCGCCGGCCGTGGGTGTCCGGGCCGCCGAGGGTCTCCTGGTCGACGTCCTCGCCCGTCACCGAGCGGACGACGTCCGGCCCGGTCACGAACACCCGCCCGGCCGGGCCCATGATCACCAGGTCGGTGAGCGCCGGGCCGTAGGCGGCGCCGCCGGCGGCCGGGCCGAGCACCACCGAGATCTGCGGGATCCGGCCCGAGGCCCGCACCATCGCGGCGAAGACCTCACCGACGGCGTGCAGCGCGGTGACGCCCTCGGCGAGCCGGGCGCCGCCGGAGTGCCAGATCCCGACCACCGGCACCCGTTCGCGCAGGGCGGTGTCGATCGCGTCGACGATGTGCCGGCAGCCGTCCAGCCCCATCGCGCCGCCCATGACGGTCGCGTCGGTGCAGAAGGCGACGGCCGGGCTGCCCTCGACGGTGCCGCGGGCGGCGAGCGCGCCCGAGGTGTCGCGGGGAGCCAGCGGGGTCATCGAGCCCGCGTCGAAGAACCGGGACAGCCGGTCCTCCGGGTCGCGCGGGTCGGGGGTGGCAAGGGTCGGGGCGGCGGAGAGCGTCGTCACGGGGTCCCCCCAAAGCTCGTTCGAGTGGGTGATGGCCCCGTCCGGAGGCTCGCCCCGAGCGTGCGAGGGGTGAGGAGGACGGGGTCCTTCGTCAGGCGGTGGTGAACACCAGCGCGATGTTGTGGCCGCCGAAGCCGAAGGAGTCGTTGACCGCGGCGGTGAGCTGGGCCTGCCGCGGTTCGCGGCGGACGATGTCGAGCGCCTGGACGGCCGCGTCGTCGTCCGGGTCGTCGAGGTTGGCGGTGGCGGGCACGACCTGCTCCCGCAGCGCGAGGACGGTGAACACCGACTCCAGCGCGCCGGCGGCGCCGAGCAGGTGTCCGGTCTGGCTCTTGGTGGCGGTGACCAGCACGTGCTCGCCGAGGGCCCCCCGGATGGCCGCGGCCTCGGCGGTGTCCCCCACGGGCGTGGAGGTCGCGTGCGCGTTGACGTGGCCGACGTCGGACGGGCTCAGGCCGGCGTCGCGCAGCGCCGCGCTGATCGCGCGCCCGGCGCCCTCGCCCTCCGGGTGGGGGGCGACGAGGTCGTAGCCGTCGGCGGTGGCGCCGGCCCCGGCGAGCCGGGCGTGGATCGTGGCGCCCCGCGCGCGGGCGGCGTCGCCCCGCTCGAGCACCAGCGCCGCGGCGCCCTCGCCGAGCACGAAGCCGTCGCGGGCCTTGTCGAACGGCCGCGAGGCGCGCTCGGGCTCGTCGTTGCGGGTGGACATCGCCCGCATGGCGGCGAACCCGGCCATCGGCAGCGGGTGCACGCACGCCTCAGCACCGCCGACCAGGACGACGTCGGCCCGGTCGAACCGGATGAGGTCCAGGCCCCAGCGGATCGCCTCGGCGCCCGAGGCGCAGGCGCTGACCGGGGCGTGCACGCCGCCCTTGGCGCCGACGGCCAACCCGACGGCCGCGGCCGGGCCGTTGGGCATGAGCATCGGGATGGTGAAGGGGGAGACCCGCTTGGGGCCCTTCTCCTCCAGGACGTCGTCCTGCCCCAGCAGGGTCAGCGCCCCGCCGATGCCGGTGCCGAAGACGACGGCGATCCGCTCGGGGGCGACCCCCGCCTCGGCCGCGCCGGAGGAGTTCCACGCCTCCTCGGCGGCGACGACCGCGACCTGCTGGCTGCGGTCCAGGCGGCGGGCCCGCACCCGGTCCAGCTTCCCGGCCGGGTCCTCGGCCAGCCGCGCGACGAGCTGCGCCGGGAACTCCTGGATCCAGTCGTCGGTGATCCGGCTGACCCCCGACCGCCCGGCCAGCAGCGCGTCCCAGGTGCTGGCGACGTCGCCCCCGAGCGGCGTGGTGGCGCCGATGCCGGTGACGACGACGTCGTCGTTCGTGCTCATGACGGGTCCTCCCTGGGGACGTGCGGGTCCGGGCGGCCGGGGGACCGGCTCAGCCGCGGTTGTTCTGGATGTAGGTGATGGCGTCGCCGACGGTCTTGATGTTGGCCAGCTCGTCGTCGGGGATCGCGACGCCGAACTTGTTCTCGACCTCCGTGGCGATCTCGACCATCGACAGCGAGTCGACGTCGAGGTCCTCCGTGAACGACTTCTCCGGGGTGGCGTCGGCGGGGGAGACCCCCGCGACCTCCTCCAGGATCTCGGCAAGACCAGCCTGGATGTCCTCGCTCACGCTGAGGTCCTCTCTCTCGTTCGTGCGTCGGCGCCGGGTCGGTCCCGGTGCCGGCCCGGGGTGCCCGGGGGGTCTGGGGGTGGGTCAGGGCAGGCGCAGGACCTGGCCGGCGAAGGTGAGCCCGGCGCCGTAGCCCAGCACCAGCGCCAGGTCGCCGCTCTTGGCCTGCCCGGACTCCAGCAGCGCCTCCAGCGCCAGCGGGATGGAGGCGGCGGACGTGTTGCCGGTCTGCACGATGTCGCGGGCGACGACGGTGCGCTCGGGGAACCCCAGCCGCTTGTGCATCGACTCGACGATCCGCAGGTTGGCCTGGTGCGGGGCGAAGACGTCGATGTCGTCGGGGCCGACGCCGGCCGCGGCCATCGCCTCCTCCAGCGTCGCGGTCAGCCGCGTCGTCGCCCACCGGTAGACGGCCTGGCCGGCCATGACCATCGTGCCGGTGCCGGCCACGATCTCGATCGCCGACGCCTGGTCGCCGTCGCTGCCCCAGGCCACCGGCCCGACGCCCGGGTCGTCGGAGGCGCCGACCACGGCCGCGCCGGCGCCGTCGGCGAAGATCACCGCGGTGGCCCGGTCGTTGAGGTCGGTGACGTCGGTGAGCCGCTCGGCCCCGACGATCAGCACGTTGCGCGCGGACCCGGCGCGGACGGCGTTGCTGGCCATCTCCAGCGAGTAGCAGAACCCGGCGCAGCCGGCGTTGAGGTCGAACGCGCCCGGCCGGGGGATGCCCAGCCGGTGGGCGACCTGCGGGCCGATGCCGGGGATCGGGTGCCTCAGGCTCGCGCTGGCCAGGATCACCATGTCGATCTCGTCGGGCGCCAGGCCGCTGGCGGCCACGGCCTTGCCGCCGGCGGCGACGGCCATCTCGACCAGCGTCTCGTCGTCGGAGGCCCAGCGGCGCTCGGCGATGCCGACCCGGCTCTGGATCCACTCGTCGTTGGTCTCCATCACCTGCGACAGCTCGTCGTTGGTGACGCGCCGCCGCGGCCGGTAGCCGCCGAGGCCGAGGATCCGCGCGCCCGGGGCGCCCGTCCTGAGCTTGATGGCCGTCATTCGGACACCTCCGGGTAGAGACGGGCGATCGGGTCACCGGCGTCGACCAGGTCGCCCTCGTGCACCAGCCACTCGGCCAGCACGCCGGCGTAGCCGGCCGAGACGCCGACCTCCTCGCGGCGGCTGCGGATGCAGCCCAGCGGCGCGCCGGCGGGCACGTGCGTGCCCTCGGCGATCTCGGCGGGGGCGACCGTGCCGCGGGCCGGGGCGACGACGACCCGCCAGTCCGGCGCGTACTGCGCCTCGGCGCGGCCCCGCTCGGCCTCGATCAGCTCGCGGGCGCGGTCGAGGTCGCCGGGGCCGCTGACGGCGAGCACGTCGATGCCGGTGCCCTTCCACTCGCGCTTGGCGAGCCCGGCCAGCGCCCCGGCGGGCGGGAGCTCGATGACGGCGGTGACGCCGAGGTCGCGCAGGGTCGCCAGGCACGCGTCGAAGCGCACGGGGCTGGTGACCTGGCTGACCAGCCGGGACAGCGCCTCGGCGCCGGAGGTCACGGCGGCGCCGTCGGCGTTGCTCAGCAGCAGCCGGCTCGGGTCGGTCGGGGTCAGGCCGCCGACCAGGCCCTCCAGCTGCTCGCGGGCCGGGGCCATGTACTCGGTGTGGAAGGCGCCGGCCACCGACAGCGGCAGCACCCGGGCCTTCGCCGGCGGGTCGTCCTTGAGCGCGGCCAGGCCCTCGAGCGGCCCGGCGACGACGGTCTGCCCGCCGCCGTTGAGGTTCGCGGCGACCAGCCCGTGCCGGTCCAGCGCGGCGGAGAGCGCCTCGGGGTCGCCACCCAGGACGGCGGACATGCCGGTCGGCGTGAGCGCGCAGGCGGCGGCCATCGCCCGGCCGCGGACGGCGGTCAGCGCGATCGCCGCCTCGACGCTGAGCACCCCGGCCAGCGCCGCGGCGGTCAGCTCGCCGACGCTGTGGCCGGTGATGACGACGTCCCGCCCGGCCTGCGGCGTGTGCCGCACCGGCCCGGGCAGCCCGCCGAGTTCGCGGGCGACGAACAGGCTCATCGCCACGACCAGCGGCTGGGTCACCGCGGTGTCCTTGATCGCCTCGGCCTCCCCGGTGGTGCCGAGGGTGAGGAGGTCGGCGTCGGCGATGGCGCCGGCCCAGCGGAAGAAGGACTCGGCGCCGGGGAGCTCCAGCCAGTCGGTCAGCATCCCGGGCTTCTGCGCACCCTGTCCGGGGGCGAGGACGGCCAGCACCTCCTCACCGTGCCAGGCGGGGCCGGCCCGCGTGGGTGCCGGTCGGCACGAAACCACACCGCTGCTCTTTGGAGGAACCCTCCAAAGACCGCGGCCCGACAGGCCTCAGGATGCGGTCGGCGTGGTGGGGACCACACTGCCCCATGTGCAGCCCTCTAGGGGCCGGTCGGGCGGCCCCGGCGCAGGGGCCCGCGCCGAGCGGGCGAGGCGTGGGGGGCGGCGGGGTCCTCGGATCACATCCAGAGCGACCGCTCGCCGCCCAGCCGGGACAGCGCGAGGGCGATCTGCAGGGTCCAGGCGCCGCGCGGCTCGGTCGCCCAGTAGCCGGTCAGCTCGGCGGCCCGCTTGAGCCGGTAGCGGACGGTGTTGGGGTGCACGAACAGCGCCCGCGCGCTGGCCTCGAGGTTGCCGCCGCCGGCGAGCACCGCGCCGACGGTCTCCAGCACCTCGCCGCCGGCGGCCTGCAGCGGGAGCGCGACCCGCTCCTCCAGCGCCACCCGGGCCAGCGGATCACCGTCCAGGGCGCGCTCGGGCAGCAGCGCGTCGGCCGGCACCGGCCGCGGCGCCTGCGGCCAGGCCGGCGCCGCCCGCAACCCGGCGAGCGCGGCGGCGGCGGACTCCGGCGCCCGCGCCAGCCCCTCCACGACCGGGCCGACCACCACCGGCCCCGGCCCGAACTCCTCGGCCACCCGGTCGGCGACCGCGGTGAGGTCCTCGACGCCGCCGAGGACGACGACCAGCTGATCGGCGTGCACCCCGACCAGCACCTCGCTGCGCAGGGCCCGGGCCGCCCGCCGCGCCGAGGCGTGCGCGTCCCGGTCCGAGGGCGCCGCGCCGACCAGCACGGTCACCGGGGTCGTCGCCGTCCACCCGAGGGCGGCGGCCCGGCCGGGCAGCTCCTCGGAGCGCTCGCCGCGGACCAGGGCGTCGACCACCAGCGCCTCGAGGCGGGCGTCCCAGGCGCCGCGGTCCTCGGCGAAGGTCGCGTAGACGTGCGCGGTGGCGAAGGCGACCTCGCGGCTGAACACCAGCACCGCCATCCGCAGCGCGTCGGCGTCGCCGGGCTCGGCCACGTCGCGGACGTGGTCGTCGAGCACCTCGACGGTGACCTTCACCAGGTCGACCGTCTGCTTGAGCGGCACCGCCCGGACCAGCTCCCGCGGGGCGGCGCCGAACACCTCCCCGGTCAGCCGCGGCGGGCGGTCCGGGGTGCGGCACCACTCCACCAGCGAGGCGATGCCCGCCTGGGCCACGAGCATCACCCAGGAGCGCTGGTCGGCCGGCATCGTGCGGAACCAGGGCAGCTGGTCGTCCATCCGCGCCACGGCCTGGGTGGCGATGGCGCCGGAGGCCCGCTCCAGCCGGCGCAGGGTGCCGGCCGAGGGCCACGGCGCTCCGGCGCGGTCGTCCACGTCGGTCAGCGTGTCACGCGGGCGGGGGTCGGGGAGAGTGGGGCGGTGCAGTCGCTCCCCACCGGCGTCCCGGCGCGGACCGGCCGCCGGGCCCTGACCGCGGTCCTCGCGGGGATCGCCGTCCTCGTCGTGCTGGGCGCCGGCGTGCTCGCCGACGCCGACCCGCAGGTCCGGCTGGACGGCGCCGTCAGCCGGGCGCTGTACGCCGGGGACGACCGCTCCGCCGGGCTCGACGGGCTGCTGGAGGTGCTCACCGCCCCCGGGACGGCGTGGTTCCGCGGCCTGGTCTTCCTGCCGGTGCTGCTGTGGCTGGCGCTGCGGCGGGAGTGGCGCCCGCTGGCCTGGGTGCTCCCGGCGGTCGTCCTCGTGGGGCCGCTGACCAGCGGGCTCAAGGAGCTGGTCGGCCGCGCCCGCCCGGCCTTCGACGGCGGCGGGCTGGAGTACGGGGGGCTGAGCTACCCGAGCGGCCACTCCTCGGGCATCGCCACCCTGGTCACCGTGGCGCTGGTGCTGGCCTGGCCGCGCCTGGCCGCCGGCGCCCGCCGGCTCGCGCTCGTGGCCGGGGTGCTGCTCGTCGTCCTGGTCGGGCTGACCCGGATGTGGCTGGGCGTGCACTTCCTCTCCGACGTGCTGGGCGGCTGGGCGCTGGGCGTCGCCTGGTCGCTCGGCCTCGCGCTGCTGGCCGGCGGGCTGCCCGGCGGGCCCGCCGCGCTCGCCCCGGGGGAGGAGCGGCCGTGACCGGACTGGACTCGCGCGTCCTGCTGGAGAACACCGACGGCTCGCTCGGCCCGCTGCTGCGGGTCGCCGACGACCGGCTCGCCCCCGGCGCGGGCTACGGCTCCCACGAGCACCGGGCGGTCGACGTCGTCGCGGTCGTGCTCGCCGGGTCGCTGCGCCACCGGTGGGGCGACGGCGCGGTGCTGGGCGCCGGCGACGTCGCCGTCCTGCGGGCCGGGACCGGGCTGGCGCACGACGAGGTGGCCGGGGACGACGGCGCCCGCGTGCTGCAGTGCTACCTGCGCACCGCCGCGCCGGCCGCCCCGCCCGCGCACGAGGTGGTGACCGGGGCCGCCGGCTGGGTCGACCTCGGCCGGCCGGACGCCCGGCTGTGGCTGGGCACCGGCCCGGCGCCGGAGGGCCTGCGGCTGGCCGTCGGGACGGAGCCGGCGGGGGTCGGCGGGCCGGAGGGCGGCCCCTGGGTCGTGTGGCGGCTGGACGCCGGCCGGCCCGCATGGGCCGACGCGGTCTGGGCAGAGTGAGACCCGTGTCCACACCCGCCGAGCTGCTCGCCGCCGCCGAGGCCGACGCCGACCGGACGATCGACCTGCGCCGCCGCCTGCACCGCCAGCCCGAGATCGGCCTGCACCTGCCGCGGACGCAGGCCGCCGTCCTGGAGGCGCTGGGGGAGCTGCCGGTCGAGCTGACCACCGGCCGCACCACGACGTCGGTGGTCGGCGTGTTGCGCGGCGCCCGGCCCGGGCCGACGTTCCTGCTCCGCGCCGACATGGACGCTCTGCCCGTGCAGGAGGACACCGGGCTGCCGTTCGCCTCCGAGGTGCCCGGCGTCATGCACGCCTGCGGGCACGACACGCACGTGGCGATGCTGGTCGGCGCGGCCCGCCTGCTGGCCGAGCGCCGGGACCTGATCGCCGGGCAGGTCGTGCTCATGGTGCAGCCGGGGGAGGAGGGCTTCCACGGCGCGCGGTACATGCTCGAGGAGGGGCTGCTCGACGCCGTCCCGCAGGCGCCGGTGTCCGGGGCGTTCGCGCTGCACGCCTCGTCGTCGCTGGCCGGTGGCACCGTGCACGTGCGCCCCGGACCGATCATGGCCGCCGCCGACCAGTGGCGGCTGACGCTGCACGGCCGCGGCGGGCACGCCTCCGAGCCGGCCCGCACCCGCGACCCGGTCCCGGTGGCCGCGGAGATCGTGCTCGCGCTGCAGTCGATGGTGACCCGGCGGGTGCCGGTCACCGACCCGGCGGTCGTGACGGTCGCGCACATCACCGCCGGCTCGACGAACAACGTCATCCCCGACAGCGCGTTCCTCGAGGGGACGATCCGCACCCTGTCGCCCGGCCGCCGCGCCGACGTCGTCGAGTCGGTCCGGCGGGTCGCCGAGCTGGTGGCCGCCGCGCACGACCTGCCGGCGGAGTTCGTGCACGAGCCCGGCTACCCGGTGACCGCCAACGACCCCGGCGTCGCCGCGCGGGTCGCCGAGACCGCCGCCGAGCTGCTCGGGGCCGACGCCGTGCCCCCGATGGCCGAGCCGCTCATGGGCGCCGAGGACTTCTCCTACGTGCTGGAGCGGGTGCCCGGCGCGATGGCGTGGATCGGCGCCCGCCCGCCCGGCGTCGACGCGGACGAGGCGCCGCCGAACCACTCCAACCTGGCGGTGTTCGACGAGGCGCCGCTGCCGGCCGGCGCGGCCCTGCACGCGGCGATGGCGCTGCGCGCGCTCCCCATGTGACCGGCTGGGCCCGAGGGGACGGGCCCAGCCGGTCGGCCTCCCCGCAGGAGCCCGCCGCGAGCGTGCGAGCGGTGGGGGGCGGGGAGGTCCTTCCTCAGGTCGCCGGGCTGGGGTCGGTGCGCTCCTCGGCCGGGGCGGCCTGCACGTCGCGGACCCGGTAGTTCTCCACCGCCTGGCGGACGACGTCGCCGTCCACCTCGCCCCGCCGCGCCAGCGTCGCCAGGGTGCGGACGACGATCGTCTCGGCGTCGACGTGGAAGTGCCGGCGCAGCGCCGGGCGGGTGTCGGACAGGCCGAACCCGTCGGTGCCCAGCGTCGACATGCCGCCCGGGACGAAGGGCGCGATGAGGTCGGGGACCGCCTTCATCCAGTCCGACACCGCGACGACCGGGCCGGGGGCGTCGCTCAGGCGCTGGGTCACGTAGGGCACCCGCACCTCCTCGCCCGGGTGCAGCAGGTTCCACTCCTCGCACTCGTCGGCCTGCCGGCGCAGCTCGTTCCACGAGGTCACCGACCACACGTCGGCCGACACGCCCCAGTCCTCGCGCAGCAGCTCCTGCGCCCGCAGCGCCCACGGCACCGCGACGCCGGAGGCCAGCAGCTGCGCCTTCGGGCCGTCCCCCTGGCCGGGGGCGTAGCGGTACATGCCGGCCAGCAGGCCCTGGACGTCGAGGTCCTCGGGCTCGGCCGGCTGCGCGAACGGCTCGTTGTAGACCGTCAGGTAGTACATGACGTCCGGCGACCGGTGCCCGCCCAGCGGCGCGCCCGGGTCCTCGCCGTACATCCGCACCAGCGCGTCGCGGGTGATGTGGGCGACCTCGTAGGAGAAGGCCGGGTCGTAGGAGACCACCGCCGGGTTGGTGTGCGCGAGCAGCAGCGAGTGCCCGTCCTCGTGCTGCAGGCCCTCGCCGTTGAGCGTCGTCCGCCCGGCGGTGGCGCCGAGCACGAAGCCGCGCGTCATTTGGTCGGCCGCGGCCCAGAACCCGTCGCCGGTCCGCTGGAACCCGAACATCGAGTAGAAGATGTAGATCGGGATCATCGGCTCGCCGTGGGTGGAGTACGACGTGCCGACGGCGGTGAACGACGCCGTGGAGCCGGCCTCGTTGATGCCCTCGTGCAGGATCACGCCCTGCTCGGACTCCTTGTAGGCCAGCATCAGCTCGCGGTCCACCGAGGTGTAGCGCTGCCCCGCCGGGTTGTAGATCTTGTGCGACGAGAACAGCGAGTCCAGGCCGAAGGTGCGGGCCTCGTCCGGGATGATCGGCACGAACCGCGGGCCGAGCTCGGAGTCCTTGAGCAGCTCCTTGAGCAGCCGGACGAACGCCATCGTCGTGGCGACCTCCTGCTTGCCGGAGCCGCGGCGCAGCACGTCGAGCGCCTTGTCCTCGGGCGCCTTGAGCGTCTTGAACTCCGCCCGGCGGCGGGGGACCGCCCCGCCCAGGGCCCGGCGCCGCTCGAGCATGTACTGCATCTCGTCGGAGTCCGGGTCGGGCCTGTAGTAGGGCGGCAGGGTCTTGTCCAGCGCCGAGTCGGGGATGTCCAGGTAGAGCCGGTCGCGGAAGGCCGCCAGGTCCTCCGCGGTCAGCTTCTTCATCTGGTGGGTGGAGTTGCGCCCCTCGAAGTGGCTGCCCAGCGTCCAGCCCTTGATGGTCTTGGCGAGGATGACCGTGGGCTGGCCCTTGTGCTCCACCGCGGCCTTGAACGCCGCGTAGACCTTGCGGTAGTCGTGCCCGCCGCGGGAGAGGTCCCAGACCTCCTTGTCGCTCATGTTCTCCACGAGCTTGCGGGTCCGCGGGTCCTTCCCGAAGAAGTGCTCGCGGACGAACGCGCCGTCCTCGGCCTTGTAGGTCTGGTAGTCGCCGTCGGGCGTGGAGTTCATGATGTTGACCAGCGCGCCGTCGCGGTCGGCGGCCAGCAGCGGGTCCCACTCCCGGCCCCAGATCACCTTGATCACGTTCCAGCCGGCGCCGCGGAAGAACGACTCCAGCTCCTGGATCACCTTGCCGTTGCCCCGCACCGGGCCGTCCAGCCGCTGCAGGTTGCAGTTGACGACGAAGGTGAGGTTGTCCAGCTCCTCGCGGGCGGCCAAACCGATGGCGCCCAGCGACTCCGGCTCGTCCATCTCGCCGTCGCCGAGGAAGGCCCACACGTGCTGGTCGGAGGTGTCCTTGATGCCGCGGCCGTGCAGGTAGCGGTTGAACCGCGCCTGGTAGATCGCGTTGAGCGGGCCCAGGCCCATCGAGACGGTGGGGAACTCCCAGAAGTCCGGCATCAGCCGCGGGTGCGGGTAGGACGACAGCCCGCCGCCGGGGTGGCTGACCTCCTGCCGGAAGCCGTCGAGCTGCTGCTCGGTGAGCCGGCCCTCGAGGAACGCGCGGGCGTAGATGCCGGGGGAGGCGTGCCCCTGGAACCAGATCTGGTCGCCGCCGCTGGGGTGGTCCTTGCCGCGGAAGAAGTGGTTGAAGCCGACCTCGTACAGCGAGGCGGAGGAGGCGTAGGAGGAGATGTGCCCGCCCACGCCGATGCCCGGCCGCTGGGCCCGGTGCACCATGATCGCGGCGTTCCACCGGATGTAGGCGCGGATGCGGCGCTCGACGTGCTCGTCGCCGGGGAACCACGGCTCGCGCTCGGGCGGGATCGTGTTGATGTAGTCGGTGCTGCGCAGGGAGGGCACGCCCACCTGCTGCTCGCGGCTGCGCTCCAGCATCCGGAGCATCAGGTAGCGGGCCCGGCCCCGGCCGGCGTGGTCGACGACGGCGTCGAGGGAGTCGACCCACTCCTGGGTCTCCTCGGGATCGGTGTCGATCAGCTGGCTGGGCAGGCCGCTCGTGATGATGGAGCGGGGCTGGCCTCCGTCACGGGCGGGGTCGCCGCCCGGCTGCTGCGGTGCGCTCATGCGTCCATCCTCCCGCCGCGCGGCCGTCGCCGTCACGCACGGGCCCATCTGACGGGATGCCGCCGTGTCGCCGCCGTGTCGCCGCCCGTCTCGCCTGCGGACCGCCGCGGAGCGCTCGCGTCTGACCTTGCGCTTGACATGGCATGCCCTACGCTTCCGCCCACGTGGCCCGAACACCCGGGTCCACAGCGGACCGAGGGAGTTTTGTGTTGTATTAACATGGAAGGGGTGACCCGACCGGCGGTTGGTTTCCGCCCCGTCCCCCCGGGCCGCCGCGCCGGCGGGGGGGGGGCGCCGGGCCCCAGGGTCCCCCGTCAGCACACCCATGGAGGAACAGCAGGGATGAGCGTCGACTCGGGCAGCGCCGGCATGGCGGCCCGGCTGGGCATCAAGCCGGGCATGGTCGTGCAGGAGCTCGGCTGGGACGAGGACGCCGACGAGGACCTGCGCGACTCCATCGTCGAGGTCTCCGGCAGCGAGATGGTCGACGAGGACACCGACGAGGTCGCCGACGTCGTCCTCCTCTGGTGGCGGGAGGACGACGGCGACCTGTTCGACGCCCTCACCGACGCGCTGACCTCGCTGGCCGACGACGGCGTCGTGTGGCTGCTGGTGCCCAAGTCGGGGCGGCCGGGCCACGTCGAGCCCGGCGACGTCACCGAGGTCGCCCCCACCGCCGGCCTGCAGCAGACCAGCAGCATCTCCGCGGCCAAGGAGTGGTCCGGCATCCGGCTGGTCACCCCGAAGGCCGCGCGCACCCGCCGCTGACCCCACCCGCGTCCCGGGCCGCGACGGGGCGTGCGGCACGATGCGGCGCATGAGCCTCTCCGTCGGTGACCGCGCGCCCGAGTTCAGCCTCCCCGACCAGGACAAGCAGGTGGTCTCCCTCGCCGAGCTGCGGGGGAAGCCGGTGCTCGTCGTCTTCTACCCCTTCGCCTTCTCCGGCATCTGCACCGGGGAGCTGTGCCAGCTGCGCGACGAGCTCGCCGACTACACCGGCGCCGGCGTGCAGGTCGTGGCCATCAGCACCGACCCGGTGTTCAGCCTCAAGGCGTTCAAGGAGCAGCAGGGGCTGCCCTTCCCGCTGCTGTCGGACTTCTGGCCGCACGGCTCCACGGCCCAGGCCTACGGCGTCTTCAACGAGAAGGCCGGCATGGCGGTGCGCGGCACCTTCCTCCTCGACGCCGAGGGCGTCGTCCGCTTCGCCGAGGTGAACCAGCCCGGCGACGCGCGCCAGCAGACCGGCTGGAAGGACGCGGTCGCCCAGCTCGCCGCCTGAGCGGAGTCGGAAGAGTGCGGTTCCCGCACTCCTCCGACTCCACCGCCCCCTTACTGTGGGGGCGCGGGGCGCGTAGCTCAGCGGGAGAGCTCTCGCCTTACAAGCGAGCGGTCGCCGGTTCGATCCCGGCCGCGCCCACCCCCGGTCCCGCCCGCACCTCGGTGTCGGCGCCGGCGATTCCCGACGTCGACGTGCGAGGTGTGCGGTGGATCAGGTGCTCTCCGGGGTGGTGGCCGCCCTCGGCGTGGAGCCGCTCGGCGACGACCGGTTCGGCGTCTCCGGCGCCTCCCCGCTGGCGCGGGAGACGCTGTTCGGCGGCGCGCTGCTGGTCCAGGCGCTGCTGGCGGCGGACGCGACGGTCCCCGACGACTACGCGGTGCACCACCTGCACGGCGAGTTCCCGCAGCGCGGGCGGGCCGGGGAGCCGATCGTGTTCGCCGTCGAGCGGGTCAAGGACGGCCGCGCCCTCACCAGCCGCCGCGTCGTCGCCCGGCAGGGCGGGCGCACCGTGGTGACCGTGGAGGCGTCGTTCCAGCGCACCCGGGACGCCGGCCCGGAGTACTCCGTGCCCGCCGCGTACCGCTTCCCCGCCGACGCCGTCGCCGCCGGGGACCTCGAGGTGCGCCCCGACCGCGGCTTCGGCATCGAGTCCGTCGACGCGACCGGCAGCGCCAACGGCACGACCTCCACCGACGTCGAGGCCTGGTACCGCGCCGCGGACCCGCTGCCCGACGCGGCGGTCTGGCACGCGGCGGCGCTGACCCTGGTCTCGGACATGGCGGTGCCGACCGTCGCGATCACCGCGGCGGGGCTGCACGCCGGCGGCCCGGACGGCGAGGGCGGCCCCGGCACCGTGGCGACGACGACGGTCAACCACACGATGTGGTTCCACCGGCCGCTGCGGGCCGACGAGTGGTTCGTGCTCACCTCGCAGCCGCTGTCGACGGCGTACGGCCGCGGCGTCGCGCTCGGCTCGGCGTACGACGGCGCCGGCCGGCACGTCGCCTCGATCGTGCAGGAGATCTATCTCAAGTGAGGTCCGACCCCGCTCAGGCCGCGTGGGCGGCCAGCGGGGACGACGCCTCCGGCACGTCCGGGCGCGGGAAGACCGGGCGCAGCAGCCCCGGCGCCCGGAAGGGCCGCCACGTGCCCTCGGGCTGGGCGAGCCGGTCGGCGACGGCGTAGACGACCGCCGGGTGGTGGCCGAGCCCGAGGTGGCTGGCGTGCACGGCGATGTTCTCCGCGCGCGGCCCCGGCGTCTCCAGGCAGGTCTGCCAGTGCACGATCCCGTCGGCGTGCGAGTAGATCGACGTCGCGGGCACCGGCAGCGGGGTGCACTCGCTCTCCAGCGGGAACGACACCGAGTCCACGTGCAGGTGCGAGAACCGGTTGAACACCCGCGCGGCGCGGGTCTGCGACTCGCAGGTCAGCCGGAACGGGCTGCCCATCGTGACGACCTGCCGGACCGAGTCGGGCGTCGCGCGGGCCAGCTCGCGGGCGAAGATCCCGCCGAGGCTCCAGCCGATCAGGCTCACCGGGCGGCCGTAGCGGTCGGCCAGGTCGTCCAGGCGCCGGCGCAGGCCGTCCACGCACGTCGGCGTCGGCCCGATGTTGCGGCCCAGCCGCCAGCCGTGGACGCGGTAGTCCAGCCGCCGCAGGGTCGCCCGCAGCGTCCGCGTGGACGTGTCGTCGGCCAGCAGGCCGGGGAGCACGAGGACGGGGTGGCCGTCGCCGGAGGGCAGCGCCTGCAGGAGCGGTCGCGCGGCCAGGTACAGGCCGTAGTCGGCCACCGCCCGGCCCGGCTCGCTCAGGTAGAGCGGGAGCGCGGGGCCGCCACCTCGCTGTCGTGCCACGGGTTCCTCCTCGTCGACCGGCGTTGGTCACCCGCCCGTTACCCATGGCGGGACGGCGGGCACACCCGCCGAGACACATCCGTGTTCTCGGCAGCCCGCTGTGGCGACCGACACAGAGTCGTCCCACGCGTCCCACCCGTCCCGCGACCCGGTCGGGCAGCGCGCGCGGGGGCGTGCCACGGTGGGCGGGTGGACGAGACGCAGGTCCCCGGACGCTCCCTGACCGTGGAGCTCGACGGCCCGGTGCACTACGTGGACTTCGGCGGCGCCGAGGAGGGCCCCACTCTGGTGCTGGTGCACGGGCTGGGCGGCTCGCACCTCAACTGGGACCTGCTGGCGCCGCTGCTGACGCCGCACGCCCGCGTGCTGGCCCTCGACCTGCCCGGGTTCGGTCGCAGCGAGCCGGGGGAGCGGCGGGCCAGCGTGCCGGCCAACGTGCTGGTGCTCGACCGCTTCCTGCGCGAGGTGGTCGGGGGCCCGGCGGTGCTGGTGGGCAACTCGATGGGCGGGATGATCTCGCTGTTCGAGGCGGCGCGGTCGCCGCAGCGGGTGCGCGGCACGGTGCTGCTCGACCCGGCCGTGCCCGGCCCCCGGCGCGCCCTCGACCCCGTCGTGGCGGCGCAGTTCGCCGTCTACGCCGTCCCGTTCCTGGCCGAGCGGGTCCTGTGGCTGAACCGGCTGCGCAAGACGCCGCGGGCCCGGGTGCGGGAGCTGCTGCACCTGTGCGGCGTGGACCCCGACGCCGTCCCCGCGGAGGTGATCGACCGGTCGGTGACGCTGCTGCAGGAGCGGCGCGACGTCGCCGGCATGGACAAGGCGTTCCTGGCCGCCGCCCGGTCGCTGCTGTGGGTCCTGGCCGACCCGCGCCGCTACCGCGAGGCCATGGCCTCGATCGCCGGGCCGGTGCTGCTGCTGCACGGCGACCGGGACCGCCTGGTCTCCGTGGCCGCGGCGCGCGACATCGCCGCCCGCCATCCGGACTGGCGCTACGTCGAGCTCGCCGACGTCGGCCACGTGCCGCAGCTGCAGGTGCCCGAGGTGACCGCCGGGCACGTGCTGGACTGGCTGCGCGACACCGGCCTGGTCCCCTCGGGCGAGCGGGAGCCGGCGCCCCGCGGCTGACCCCCCGCGGGACTGGGCGCTCCGGCGAGGTGGCGGGGGGATTCCGTGGGCGGGCCGGGCGTGGTGGGGTGACCGGCGTCCCGCACACCGGCCTCACCGTGGAGGGTGCACGTGCGCGCAGCCGTCTTCGACCGGCCGGGGGAGCCGATCCGCGTGGAGCGGCTGCCCGACCCGGAGCCCGGGCCCGGTGACGTCCTCGTGCGGGTCGGGCGGGCGGGCATCTGCGGCACGGACCTCGCCATGACCTCGGACTCGCTGCTCACCTACGGGCCGGGGCCGTTCGGGCACGAGTTCGCCGGGGAGGTCGTCGCGGTCGGCGCCGGGGTCGACCGGGCGCGGATCGGCGAGCTGGTGGCCTGCCTGCCGGTCACCCCGTGCGGCGGCTGCCCCGGCTGCGCGTCCGGCTACGCCCTCACCTGCGCCGCGCCCCGCGGCGGGGCGGCGGGCTTCGCCGAGCTCGCCGCCGTCCCCGCGGCCGGCGCGATCGCGCTGCCCCGCACGCTCGGCCCGGCCGACGGCGCGCTGGTCGAGCCGATGGCGTGCGGCCTGCACGCGCTGCGCCGCGGCCGGCTGCGCGCCGGCGACCGGGTCCTCGTGCTCGGCGCGGGCTCCATGGCGCTGTCGGCGGTGCACTGGGCGCGGCGGATCGGCGCCGGCCGGGTCGTGGTCGCCTCCCGCTCGGCGCACCGGCGGGAGGTGGCGATGGCCGTGGGGGCCGATGCCTTCCACAGCACGGCCGAGGACGACCCGGCGGAGCTCGACGCCCTCCTGGGCGGCCCGGTCGACGTCGTCGCGGAGTGCGTCGGCAAGGAGGGCATGGTGGCCCGGGCGATCGAGCTGGTCGGACGCGGCGGCACCGTCGTCTCGATGGGCATGTGCATGGCCGCCGAGGCCGTCGTCCCCGCGCTCTGCGCGTTCAAGGAGGCGACCGTCGTCTTCCCGCTGAGCTACACCGTCGACGAGTTCGTGGAGACCGCCCGCGCCTTCGACGCCGGCCGGCTGCGCGCGGAGCTCATGGTCAGCGACGTCATCGCCCTCGACGAGCTGCCCGGGACGATGGAGCAGCTGCGGACGGGCACCCGGAGCGCGCTCAAGGTGCTCGTCGACCCCGCCCTGGGCTGACCCTCGCCCGGCTCAGCCCCTCCCGAGCGCCACGACCTCGTCCAGCCCCGCCTGCAGGTCGGCCACCAGACCGTCCGGGTCGGTCACCGCTGCGGAGTCGACGTTGACGCCGATGCAGCACTGCCCCTCGTGGGACAGCAGCGTGATCATGGCGGCGCAGCCGGGCAGCGGGCCGAACGGGAACATCCGGGTGATCCGCGACCCGGCGATGTAGACGGGGTGGGAGACGCCCGGCACGTTCGACAGCTGGACGTCGTTCGCGCTGGTCAGCCGCCCCGAGACGGCGCCGATCACCGGCGCCGGCAGCCAGCTCAGCGTGGGGGCGAGCAGGTCGTTGAGCACGCCGGAGCTGCTGTCGCTGCGCACCGAGAGCACGAACTCGCGGATGGTGCGGATCCGGTCGGCGGGGTCGGCCTGGTCGAGCGGGGCGGGGAAGCGGGCGCCGGTGAACCGGTTGCCCCCCTCGGGGGCGTCCTGGGTGCGCAGGCTGATCGGGATGCCCACGGCCAGCGTGCCCAGCGGGGCTCCGTGCCGCTCGTGGTAGCGGCGGAAGCCCCCGACCATCGCCGCGAGGAAGCCGTCGTTGAGCGAGCCGCCGGCGGCCTTCGCCCCGGCCTTCAGGTCGGCCAGCGGCACCTCCAGCACCTCGAGGTGCCAGTCGCCGCCGCGGGTGGCCAGCAGCGTCGAGCCCGGCCCGGGCGGGGTCAGCGTGCGGCCGGCCGAGCGGGCCGAGTCCAGCGCGGAGGCGACGACGTCCCGCGGCCGGCCGGCGGCGAGCGCGTCCACGCCGCGGCGCAGCAGCTCCAGCGGCGCCGACCGGGCCGTGCCGACCAGCCGCTCGGTGAGCAGGGCGGTGCGGGAGACGCCGTCGTCGGGCAGCGGCACCGGCGGCTCGGGCCGCACCGGGTCGCGCTCGGCGGTGCGGCTGTGCAGCTTCCCCATCAGCTGGACGGCGCCCAGGCCGTCGGTCGTGCTGTGGTGGGTCTTGACCACGTAGCCGGCCCGGCCGTCGGCCAGGCCCTCGACCAGCAGCACCTCCCACAGCGGGCGGGTGCGGTCCAGCGGCGCGGAGACGAACTCCCCGACGACGTCGAGGAGCTGCCGCATGGACCCGGGCGGGTCGAGCCGCACCCGGTGCACGTGCGCGTCGAGGTCCAGCTCCTCCACGGTCACCCACCGCGGCGTGCCGACGCCCAGGGCGGGTTCGACCACCCGCTGGCGCATCCGCGGCACCATCCGCGAGGCCCACTCGTGCGCCGCGCGCAGCCGCTCCCACTCCGGGGCGGGCTCGAGCAGCTCCAGCAGGGAGACGTTGGCGCGCAGCCGCGGATCGGCCGACTCCGCCCGCCACATCGCCGTCTCCAGCGGGTTCATGTCCGGGGCGCTGCCCCAGTCCAGCGGCGCGGCCGGGGTGGGCACGTGCTGGCCGGCGGTGGGCTCCTCGCTGACCACCGGCCGCTCGCCGCGGCCGCCCCAGTCGGCCAGCGTGCGCAGGTACATGTCGTGCACCTCGGCGGCGCGGTCGCCGACCTCCTCGGCGGTCCAGCCCTCGGTCGGCACCGGCGGCAGCACGCGGACCTGCACGACGCCGGGGGAGACGGTGGTGGCGCCCTTCCACATCAGCTCGCCGGTGTTGCGCAGCACGATCGGCACGACCGGGACGCCGGCCTGCCGCGCGACGTGGAAGGCGCCCTTCTTGAACGGGCCGAGGGTCGGGGTGACCGACCGGGTGCCCTCGGGCGCGATCACCAGCGAGATCCCCTCGCGCAGCCGCTGCACCGCGGGCTCCAGTGCCTGGCGGGCCTGCCCGGAGTCGGCCCGGTCGACGAAGGCGACGTCGGCCAGGCGGAACGCCAGCCCGAAGCCCGGCGTCCGCTCCAGCTCCTTCTTCGCGACGGCGGTGAAGCCGCCCCGCAGCAGCTTGGCCAGCACGAGGACGTCGAGCTGGCTCTGGTGGTTGAACAGGAAGACCGCCGGGCGGGTGGCCAGGTGCTCGGCGCCCTCGACGTCGAGCCGGACCCCGGCGATCGCGCTGCCGAGCTCCCCGGCGAGCGTGATGCCGAGGTCGACCGCCTCGCGCCGGGAGCCGCCGAGCGCGCCGACCGCGACGCCGGTCGCGAAGCCGCCGAGCATGCCGCCCACCCCGGCGACGGTGCGGGCGAGGTCCGCGGCCGAGGTGCGGCCGCGGCGGCGGAACCGGGCCACCGGCCAGGAGTAGTGGCGGGCGGCGGCGGCGAGCCCGCTGCCGGGGTTGAGCGCGCGGGCCCGCCCGACGGTGCGCAGGAAGGGCACGTCCTCGTCGCCGTTGGAGTAGGCGTAGCTCTGCGCCAGGTCGATGCCGTGCTCCTCGGCGAAGGCGCGCACGGCCGCGGCCTTGCCCGTGCGCCACAGCAGCGGGCCGCCGGGGCGGCCGGTGCACACGCCGTCGACGATCTCGACCGGGGAGACCAGCACGTGCTCGACACCGAGGGCCCGGGCGGCCGGCTCCACCTGGAAGCGGGTGGCCGACGACGCCAGGACGACGGTGTGCCCGGCCTGCAGGTGCGCGGTGACCAGCCGCCACGCCTCGGGGAACAGGGAGCCGGCGATGCCCTGCACGAACAGCCGCTCGCCCAGTTCGGCCAGCTCGTCCTCGCTGCGGCCGGCCCAGGCGCGCATGCCCGTGACGGTGAACCGCTCGAAGTCCTGCTCGGTGGTGACCCCGCGCAGGCCGTTGAGCAGCAGCTGGCCCAGCGCCTGCGGGGTCACCTCCAGCGAGCGCAGGTGGTGCCGGGCGAAGGCGGCCAGCGAGTAGCCGTCGATGACGGTGCCGTCGAAGTCGAAGAACGCGCCGGTGCGCGGGCCGGGCGGGGCGGCCTCGACGTCGGCGATCAGCTGCTCCTCGGTCCAGGCGAGCGTGCGTGCCGCCCCGCCGTCCGTCGGCTCCTGCCCGGCGCTCACGGCTCCACCCCCACGTTCTCCCGCCGCGCGGCGGCGTCCAGTTCGTCGATCACCGCGACCCGGCCGACGACGTCGCGGACCTGGGCGGCCCACTCCTGCCGGCGGCGGGCCAGCTCCTCGCGGCCGGGGTCGACCAGGTCGAGGTTGGCGGCCAGCTGCAGCGCCGTCCCGAACAGCTCCCGGGACAGCGACTCGGGGCCGTGCAGCCGGCCCTGCAGCAGCATCTGCTGGCCCACGCCGCTGCACTCGGCCAGGAACTCCGCCTGCACGACCGGCGTCCGGGGATCGCGCGCGGCCAGCCGCTCGGCGACGACGAGCTGGGCGTCGACGAACGAGCGCAGCACGCGGTGGGCCAGCAGCAGCGGCGCCCCGCACAGCACCTCCCGCCCGTCGGCGGTCTCCCACTGCGGGTCGAGCCGCTCGAGCTCGGCGGTGAGCCGGTCGCGGTAGGCGTCCCGCTCCGGGAAGAAGAACTCGAACTTGAGGAGGTCCCGCAGCCGGAACGCCTCGTCCCAGCGGTCGACCGGGTCGCGCAGCATCACCAGCTCGGCGATCGCCCGGTCGACGACGTGGTGGATGGCGCCGTTGCGGTAGAACGCGGCGACCAGGTGCTGGCCGCGCTCGATCGAGTAGACCGGCTCCTCGCCGCCCTCGTAGACGGTGACGACGCTCTGCTGGGCCAGGGCCGTGAGCACCCGCCGGACACCGCCCGCGGTGTGCAGCGCGGCGCCGGAGTGCGGCCGCCCGCTCTCGGTCAGGTAGGCCAGCAGCGGCTGGAGGACCCGCTGCACCTGGGCCAGGGTGAGCGCGCGGTCGCGGACGCCGAGCAGCGCGAGGGTGACCAGTGCCGTCGCCGTGGCCGGGGTGACCGAGTTGATGCCGACGGCGACCTGGAAGGCGACCTTCTGCAGGGTCAGCCGGCGGGCATCCGGGTCGGCCGGGTCGGCGCCGCCGCGCAGCGCGGCGGCCAGCGAGATCGGCTCGGCGAACCCGACGTGCACGGTGCCCAGCGGTGTGCGGACCTGCTCGCGGATGTAGGAGGCCATCCAGGACAGCCCCTCGCCGCGCTTGGCCGCGCCGCCCTGCTCGGCGGCCATCCCGGTGACCTCGCGCAGCTGGTCGTATGTGATCGACACGGGGACGACGTAGGCGTCCTCCACCCGGCGGCGCTCGACGGCGTCGGCCACGTAGCGCAGCAGGCCGTGCCGCGGCGGGCGCAGCTTGCCGGTGCGGCTGCGGCCGCCCTCCAGGTACCACTCGAGGTTGAACCGCTTGGCCAGCAGGAAGGCGAAGTACTCGCGGACGGCGAGCTTGTAGACCTGGTCGTCGCCGAAGCTGCGCCGGATGAAGACCAGCCCGGCGCGCTTGGCGACCGGGCCGACCGGCCAGAAGCGCAGGTTCTCCCCGCCGAGCACGTGGTTGCGCGGGAAGTCGTGGGCGGCCAGGACGTCGGCGAGCACCAGCGGGTCGACGTAGGAGCGGTGGCTGGGCAGGAACACCAGCGGGTGGCGGCGGTTGAGCTCGCGCAGCCCGTCGAGCCGGGCGGCGTCGACCTGCACGTCCCACGCGCGGGAGTGCACCGGCCGCAGCAGCCCGGTGAACAGCTCGACGGCGACGGGGTCCATCGCCGCCACGAGGCCGTGCAGGTCCGCGACCGCCTCGGCGGCGACCTCGCGCTCCGGGCGCTCCAGCCGTTCGGCCAGGGCCGCGACCTCCGCGCGGAACTCCGGGCTGTGCTCGATCGCCTCGGCGACGTGCCGCGGGACCTTCGCCCGGTCGCCCACCACCTGCCGCTCGGCCCGGTCCAGGGCGAGGGCGGCCTGGTGGGCGACGAAGGCGGCCAGGTCGCCGGTGCCGTCCCAGCGCCGGGTCAGCTCGGCCACGGTGGCCGGCTCGGCGACGACCACCCGGGCCCGCTCCGGGTCGCGGCGCAGCGCCGCGGCCTGCAGCGGGGCCGGCGGGCGGCGCAGCAGCGAGGGCCGGGCGTCCTGCAGCCGGCTGCGGCGGCCGCGTCCGGGGGACGCGGTCCCCGGCCGGCGCGGCTGCCAGGCGACGCGGACCGCCGTCACCACGGTCTCGGGGGAGGCCTGGGCCAGCGGTCCGGCCAGGGCCGCACCGCGCAGCGGGACGACGGTGGTCCGGTCGTCGCCGGTCGGCAGCGCGTCGGCGACCAGCCGCCGCTCCACCTCGCTGTCGACGTCGGTGAGCACGATCTGCGGGACGTCGATGTCCACGAGCGGGGTCATGTGCACCTCTCCCCGGGGTCCCCCGGACAGTTGCCTGTGCTGCACCTGTGCCGCCCCCGGCCCGCCGGAGCCGGGGGACGACCGGCGGCGCCGAGCCTGCCGGTCCGGCGTCCGCTGGTGGAAGGGGTCACCCCCGGTCGAGGGTGTCCCGCAGCGCCTCGACGCCGCTGAACCGGGGCGTCCAGCCCAGCTGCTCGCGGGCCTTGGCGGTGTCCATGATCACCGGGCGGCTGACCGCCTCCACCCACTCGGCCACCGGCGGCAGGAACGGCAGCGCGGCCACCGCCCGGGCCGCCGCCTGCGCCGGCCGGGCCGGCAGCGGCACCGGGACCGCGCCGAACTCGCGGGCGACGTCGGCGGCCGTGAGCACGCCGTCCCCGGCGACGTTGTAGGCCCCGGGCGGGCCGGCGGCGACCACGCACAGCTGCAGGGCGCGGCCGACGTCGTCCTCGTGGACCAGCTGCAGCGGCAGCGCCGGGACGGCGACCGGCACGGGGACCGGCAGCCGCCGCGGCCGGCCGAACAGCGCGCGGCCGAGCGGGGCCAGCGGGCCGGGCAGCACGTCCTTGGCGCCGACCACGTTCGGCCCGACCACCACCGGCGGCCGCAGCAGGTACAGCGCCATGTCCGGGGCGTGCACCGCCTCGGCCGCCAGCAGTTGCTCGAGCTCGGCCTTCTCCCGGGCGTAGAACAGCCGGGACGCCGGGCGCACCGGCCAGTCCTCCGTGACCCGATCCGGGGTGTCGGGGTGGAAGCCGTAGGCGGCGACGGAGGAGGCGTAGACGAACCGGCGGGCTCCCGCGGCCGCGGCGGCGCGGAAGGCGTTCAGCGTGCCGTCCACGTTGATCGCCCGGGCGGTCTGCCGGGACGCGTTCCCGGTGATCAGGAACGCCAGGTGGACGACGACGTCGGCGCCGGCGAACGCCTCGGCCAGCGCGTCGGGGTCGCGGACGTCCCCGCGCCGGTACTCCAGCTTCGTCCAGCCGCGGGCGGCCGGGTCGAAGGGCCGGCGGGCGATGCCGACCACCCGCGCGACCCGGTCGTCGTCCTGGAGCAGGGGCACCAGCCCCGCCCCGAACGTGCCGGTCGGGCCGGTCACGGCCACGGTCAGGTCGGTCTCGGTGCCCCCGCTGTCAGCCACCTGACCCCGCTACCCGCGTCGGCGGCCGCCACACCGGCTCAGCGCGCGGCCGCCTTGCGCCGCTTCGGCGCCGGCTGCGCCTCGGCGGTCTCCTGCGGCGTCGCCGTCCCGGCGGCCACCTTCAGCTCGTCGATGCCGCGCCGGATGCCGCCGGCCAGCACGTCGATGTCGGGGAACCCGTCGAAGTCGGCGTTGATCCCGAACGTCATCGTGTTCAGGTAGCTGAAGATGCCGATCGAGACCCGGGTGCCGCCGGCGATGGGCACGTAGGCGTGCGCCGAGCACATCCGCCGGCCGAGCACGTACAGCGGGATCCGCGGGCCGGGCACGTTCGTGGTGACCGCCTGCGAGTAGAACTGGCTGGCGCCCAGGGCCGCCCGCACCCCGAGCGAGAGCAGCGTGGGCGCGACGAAGTCGCCCATCGCGATGATCGACCGGGCGTCGACCAGCTGCAGCATCTGCTTGTACTCGTCCATCTGGCGGCGCACCGACTCCAGCCGGGCGACCGGGTCCGGCTCGCCGACCGGCAGGTCGACGAAGACGGCCGAGATGCGGTTGTCGAGCTTGCCGCGCTCGTGCTCCTGCCGCATGGACACCGGCACCATCGAGCGGACCACCAGCCCGTCGCGCAGGGAGCCGCGCCGCTCGAGCAGGTCCCGGAAGCCGGTGGTGATGGACGCGAGGACGACGTCGTTCACCGTGCCGCCGAGCGCGGTGCGGATGGGCTTGAGCTCGTCGAACTCGGCCTCGGTCCACGCCCACCGCCGGTGCGGGCCGATCGGGCCGGACAGCGAGCGGGCGATCGGCGTGGTCAGCTGCCGGGCCACGGTGGGCAGCGTCTTGGCCACCGAGCGCGTGGTGCCCATCAGGGTCCGGGCCAGCCCGCCGATCCCGCTGCCGCCCTCGCCGGCGGCGATCTGGCGCAGCGGCTGGGTGAGCGCGTCCTGCACGGCGCCGGCGACGACCTCGACGCCCGACGGGCTGCGCTGCGGCGTCCAGTCCTGCGGCTCGGGGTGGGTGGCGTCCGGGGTGAGGTCGAACATCAGCTGCATCAGGTCGGTGCCGGCGACGCCGTCGATCATGCAGTGGTGGACCTTGGAGATGATCGCCCACCGGCCGTTCTCCAGGCCCTCGACCAGCCACAGCTCCCACAGCGGCTTGGCCAGGTCCAGCCGCTGGCCGAGCACCCGGCCGGCCAGGTTGCGCAGCTGCTCGTCGCTTCCCGGGCCCGGCACCGCGGTGTGCCGCACGTGGTAGAGGATCTGGAAGTGCGGGTCGTCGACCCACAGCGGCCGGCCCAGCTGGAACGGCACCGGGCGCACCCGCTGCCGGTAGCGGGGGACCAGCGGCAGCTTGCTGAGCAGCAGCCGGATGACGTCGCCGTAGCTGGGCGCCGGGCCCTCGAAGACGGCGACCGACCCCACGTGCAGCGGGGTGTTCTCGCTCTCCGCGAAGTAGAAACCGGCGTCCGTCGGGCTCATGCGGTCCACGATCAGCTCCTCGTCGTCCCCGCCGCTGCCCGGGCGGGGACATCCACGCGTCGTCGGGTGTGCGGCGAGCCAACCCCTGATCCCCGGCCGCCGCAATCGGAGCAACGAGCCTCCGCCGACCAGGTTCTGGGCTCCGCGGCCGTGGCGTCGGTCACCCCGCCCGGCGGTCGTCGCGGAGCCGGTCCCCGACCCGGTCGAGCAGCCCGGCGAGCGCGGCGTCGACCACGTCGGTGCGGGTCAGGTTGACGCTGTGCCCGGCGCCGGGGACGACCACCAGCTCGGCGTCGTCCCCCAGCAGCTCCGCGAGCCGGCGGCCGTGCCCGACGGGGGTCAGCCGGTCGTCGGTGGCCGCCACGACGGTGGTCGGCACCCGGCCGAGGACGGACAGCGCCGCGGTCTCGTCGTGCTCGAGGAACGTCGCCCAGAACGCGAGCGTGACGGTGTAGGGCGTCTCCTCCAGCAGGTCCTGCACGAGCCGGACGTCGGCGGGGTCGGCGTCGTCGCGGCCGAACAGGTAGCGGCGGGTGAACCAGCGGCCGACCGCCGTCCCGCGGCGGCGGAACCGCTCGAGCAGCGGCGCGAGCAGCTGCAGGCCGCGCAGCCAGAGCCCGAGCAGGTGCAGCCGGCGGACCGCGGTGACCCACCGGCCGAGGACGCCGGTGCTCACCAGCCCGCCGGACGACGTGGCGAGCAGGAACGCGCCGACCACCCGCGGACCGAACAGCTCGGGCCGCTGGCGGGCCAGCGCCATGATGCTCATCCCGCCCATCGAGTGCCCGGCCAGCACCACCGGCCCCTCCGGGACGACGGCGTCGAGCACCTGGCCGAGGTCGCGGCCGGTGCGGTCGATCGTGGCCGCGGTCAGCCGGGTCCAGCCGGAGCGGCCGTGCCCGCGCTGGTCCCAGAACACCAGCCGGACCCGGTCGCGCAGCGCGGGGCGGTGCACGTCGAACTCGGCCAGCCGGGCGGTGAAGCCGTGGCAGAACACGACGGTGAGCCCGGCGGTGTCGTGGCCGTCGACCTCCACGTGCAGGTCCACGCCGTCGTCTGTGCGGACGGTGCGGGAGCCCGCCGGCGGCGGGCCGGGCGGGCCGGGGACGGGGGCGTGGACGCCGGGTGGGAGGGGCACGCGCCCCTCCCTTCCCGCGCCGGCCGGGCAGCAACCGGCGCCGCGACGATCAGGTCCCCTGATCACGCGGTGTCCTCCCTCACCGTCTGCGGTGAGGGAGGACGCTCCACGATCAGGGGAGCTGATCCCGGCCCGGTCAGGGGGCGGCGTCGCGGACCAGCCGGCGGGCGGCGTCCACCTCGCGGGCCACCGGGGCGAGGACGCCGTCCGCGAGGATCTCGGCGTCGTCGGGGGTGCGGTGGGCGCGGACGTCGTCCTCCAGCTGACGGATGGCCCGGCGCAGCACGGCGACCTGGGCGAGGTCGGGCTCGGGCGCCCCGGTGCGGATCGCGATGACGGCCTCGGTGACGGCGTCCGACGTCCGCTCCAGCTGCACGATCACCGGCCACCAGGCCGCGGCGCGGGTGCTGATCGGCGGCGGCTCGGCCAGCCGCCGCTGCAGCTGGGCCTGCACCTCGGTCAGGGCGCGGTAGGTGCGCCGGCGGGCGCGCCGGATCTGCGCGGCGTCGCCGGTGAACGCCGCCTCGACGAAGGCGTCCAGCGCGGTGGCCGCGTCGCGCAGCGCCTCGTCCAGCGGCGCGCGCCAGGTCTGCGGCCACAGCGCGTAGCCGAAGACCAGGACGATCGCGCAGCCCACCAGGGTGTCCACCATCCGCGCGGCGACCAGCCCGGCGCCGCCGGACATCGCCAGGTCCAGCAGCAGGATGATCACCGGCGTCTGGAAGACGGAGAACATCCCGAAGTTCGCGGCGCGCGCCCACGGCAGCAGGCCGGCGAACACGGCCATCGCGACCAGCACCCAGGCGTCGCGCGGCACGACGGCCAGCAGCAGCGAGCCGATGAGGACCCCGAGCAGGGTGCCGGCCCCGCGCTGCACCGCCCGGGTGAACACCGAGCCGAAGTCGGGCTTGAGCACGATCGCGACGGTCAGCAGCACCCAGTAGGGGCGGTCCAGCGGCAGCAGCTGCCGGGCGACCTCGGCGATGGTCATGCACAGCGCCAGCCGCACGGCGAACGCGCGGCTGTCCGGGCTGGCCACGGTGCGGTCGGCGACGTCGCGCAGGCGGGTGTGCCAGTCCAGCTCCGGCAGCTCGACGGCCGCGCCGGCCCGCTCCTCGGGGTCGCCGACGACGTTCCACGCCAGCCGCAGGCCGTGCCGGACCGCCCGCCGGGTCGGCGGCCCCTCCTCCAGCGGCGGGGGGCGGTCGGCGGGCAGCTCGCGGTCGCCGGTCACGGCGGCGGCCAGCGCGTGCACCGCGGTCACGTCCTGCGGGTCGGCCGGCACCCCGGCCCGGACGGTGGCCACCGTGCCCTCCACCAGGGGCGCCGCCGCGTTGAGCACCCCGGCCAGCTCCGAGAGCTCGCGGCTGCGCCCGGCGGTGGAGCTGCGGCTGCGGATGACCCGGTCGTAGGCGGCGTTCAGCGCGGCGGTCAGGCTCCGGCGGGCCTCGTCGGTGTCCTCGGTGCCGGCGGCGGCGAGCAGCTCGCCGATGCGGGTGAACACCGCCGCGACGGCGCCGCGGTCGGGGTCGCCGCGCTCGGTCGCCGCCTGCACGAGCGTGGTGAGCGTGGCCCAGGCCGCGCCGCAGAAGAAGAAGCCGACCTCGGCGGCCGCCGACAGCGGCGTGACCAGGCCCGAGGCCAGGGCGGTGTAGACCAGCAGCTGCAGCGCGCCCAGCGACAGGGCGGCGTTCACGGCGCTGACCAGCGCGGCCGCCGCCGACACCAGCGCGATCACCAGCACGGGCAGCCAGCCGCCGCCGCTGGCGTACTGCCCGACCACCAGCCCCACGGCGCCGAAGCCGGTGGCCGCCGCCGTCCGCCGCAGCCGGTCGCGCAGCGGGCCGCCCATCGGCGCGAGGCAGGCGGCCAGGGCCCCGGTGGTGCCGAAGACGCCGGCGCCGAACTCGGGCCCGGGCTCGACGCCGCCGGCCACCAGGACGGCGACCGCAAGCGGCATCGGCACGGTCACGGCGAAGCGGACGACGTCCGGCCACGGCACCGCCGGGGGAGTGGTGCGGACCAGCTCCTCGAGCCACGCCGGTGCCCGCAACGCCCGCTCCGCCACGGTCCGGGGGCTGCCCAGCCGCGCCGACGCGGAACCGCCGGGATCAGGTGACCTGATCGTGGCGCGTCCTCCCTCACCGTGGGACGTGAGGGAGGACGCG
>NZ_JBJGZO010000045.1:0-29450 GCF_054050575.1 Blastococcus sp. SYSU D00868 | reverse complement strand
CCCCCCCCCGCGCCCCCCCGCGCGCGGCCCCGCCCCCCCCCCCCCCCCCCGCCCACTCCGCTCAGGACTCCGTGACGCGGGCGACGCCGCGGCGGCCGGAGGTCCACAGCAGCAGATCCATGGGGTCGCCCTCGAGCGTGGGCCCGCCCTTCCCGACCCGCTTCTCCGTCCCCGGCACGTCGGCCCGCCGCAGCGTCACGCCGCCGCGCACCCGGCGGGCGAACAGCGTCGCGGTGCGCCACAGCAGGTCCCGGTCGGCGCGGGAGAGCTCGCGTGGCTCCCACCCCGGCTGTGCCCGCCGCACGTCCTCGTGGTGGATGGCGTACTCCCCGGTGTTGACCAGGTTGCCGAACCCGGGCAGTCCCATCGGCGTCCAGGGCGGCGCCCCGGCCCGGACCCGCGCCACCACCTCCGGGTACGGCGTCGACGAGCGCATCCGCTCCTCCAGCCGCGCCGAGTGGGCGTGCAGGCGCCGGCCGATCGGCAGCGACTCCAGCGCGTATCCCGGGCCGGCGTCGGGCCGCCGGTCGCGGACGGCGAGGTGCGCGGCCAGGTGCCCGGTCGTCCACCCCGCGCAGCAGGTGGGCGCGTCGGGGCCGAGGGCGTCGAGCAGGTCGGCGAGGGCGGCGCGTTCGCGGACGGCGAGCGGCGACCCGGACAACGGGGACACGGAAGAGGACGTCACCGCCGGAGGTTCACACAGAGCGCACCGATCGGGAAACCGCGGGCCCGCCCCGCGGCGATCGATTAGCGTGCCTAAGGAGACGCGCGAGCGTCGCAGCTGAGCACCCGAGGAGAGCCGTTGTCCCGCCGCCGAGACGCCGTGGTCCGGCGCGGACTCCGCCACATCGGGCTCGCCGTCCGGGAGCAGCCGGGGATGTTCACCCTGGCGGTCACCGCGAGCAGCCTGTACGGCGCGATGACCGTGGCCAGCGCCTACGTCATCGGCGAGATCGCCGACCGGGTCGTGCTGCCGGCCTTCGACGAGGGCTCGACCACCGCCGCGGCGCTGACCCTGGCCGCGGTCGCGATCCTCGGCGTCGCCCTGCTCAAGATCGTCGGCATCCTCGGCCGGCGGCTGTTCGCCGGGATCATGGGCTACCGGCTGCAGGCCGACTACCGCCGGCGGGTCACCGGCCAGTACCTGCGCCTGCCGCTGTCCTGGCACCAGCGGCACCCCACCGGCCAGCTGCTGTCCAACGCCAACTCCGACGTCGAGGCGGCCTGGTTCTTCGTCTCGCCGCTGCCCTTCGCCGTCGGCGCCATCGTGATGATCGCGATCACCGTCGGAGCGCTGCTGGTCACCGACCCGCTGCTGGCGCTGATCGGGCTGATCGTGTTCCCCGCGGTGTTCCTGGTCAACGTCGTCTACTCGCAGGTCATGAGCCCGCGCATGCAGCGAGCCCAGCAGCTGCGCGCCGAGGTCAGCGAGATCGCGCACGAGAGCTTCGACGCCGCGCTGGTCGTGAAGACCCTCGGCCGGGAGGACGTCGAGACCGGGCGGTTCGCCGACAAGGCCGGCGAGCTGCGCGACGGGCTGGTCGCCGTCGGCCGGGTGCGCGGGCTGTTCGACCCGCTCATGGAGGCGCTGCCCAACCTCGGCACGCTCGCCGTCCTGCTGGTCGGCGCCGGCCGGGTCGCCGACGGCGTGACCGACGCCGGCGAGCTGGTCTCCATCGCCTACCTGTTCACCCTGCTGGCCCTGCCGATCCGGGCCATCGGCTGGGTGCTGGCCGACCTGCCCCGCGCCCTGGCCGGCTTCGACCGGGTCACCCCGGTGCTCGCCGCCAGCGGGGAGACCCCCTTCGGCGACCGGCCGGCCGCGGCCGGCGACGGCGGCGCCGCGCTCGCCCTGGACGGCGTCGGCTACGCCTTCGACGACGCCGCCCGCCCCACCCTCACCGACATCACCTTCGACGTGCCGGCCGGCGCCACGGTCGCCGTCGTCGGCCCCACCGGGTCGGGCAAGTCGACGCTGGCCGGCCTGCTCGTCCGGCTGGTCGACCCCGCCGACGGCACGGTCCTGCTCGACGGCGTGGACCTGCGCCGGCTGCGCGAGGGGGAGCTGAGCGGCCAGGCCGCGTTCGTCGCTCAGGGCACCTTCCTGTTCGACGACACCGTCCGCGGCAACGTCACCCTGGGCGGCGAGTTCTCCGACGAAGAGGTGCGCGCCGCGCTGCGCACCGCCGCGGCCGACGACTTCGTCGACCGGCTGCCCGAGGGCGTGGACACCCGCGTCGGCGAGCGCGGCGCCAGCCTCTCGGGCGGGCAGCGGCAGCGGATCGCCCTGGCCCGCGCGGTCGTCCGCCGGCCCCGCCTGCTGGTGATGGACGACGCCACCAGCGCCGTGGACCCGGCGGTGGAGGCCCGCATCCTCGACGCCCTGCGCGACACCGACCCGCCGGCGACCGTGGTCGTCGTCGCCTACCGGCAGGCGACGATCGCCCTGGCCGACGAGGTGGTGTGGCTGGAGGGCGGCCGGGTGGTCGCCCGCGGCAGCCACGAGCAGCTGCTCGCCGAGGTGCCCGGCTACGCCGCGCTGGTGCGCGCCTACCAGCAGCAGGACGACGAGGTGGCCGCGTGAGCGGGCAGGGGCGTGAGCATCGCGGCGAGGGACGAGCTCGGAGCGGTGCGCCCCGCGGGAGCGAACGGGGTACCCGATGACCACCGCCGAGATCGCCGACCGGTCCGAGGGCGCGCTGCGCACCCTGCGCCGCGGCCTGCGGATGATGCCGGAGTTCCGCCGCGGCCTGCCGGCCACCTTCGCCCTCGCCCTCGTCGCCACCGCCGGGCGGGTGGTCGTGCCCATCGCCGTCCAGCAGGTCATCGACCGCGGCCTGGCCGGCCCCGGCGGGCCGGACCTGGGCCTGGTGCGGGACCTCGTCGCGATCTGCGCGGCCGTCGTCCTGGTCACCGGGTTCGCGGTGTACCGGATGAACGTCCGGCTGTTCCGCACCACCGAGACGGCCCTGGCCGGGCTGCGCACGCGGGCCTTCCGGCACGTGCACGACCTGTCGGTGCTGCACCAGCAGGGCCAGCGGCGCGGCTCGCTGGTCTCCCGCGTCACCAGCGACGTCGACCAGCTGTCGACGTTCATGCAGTGGGGCGGCGTGCTGGGCGTGGTCAGCCTCGGCCAGCTGCTGGTGGCGACCGTGGTCATGTTCGTCTACTCGTGGCAGCTGACCCTGCTGGTGCTGGCCTGCTTCGTGCCGCTGGCCTACGCCGTGCGCTTCTTCGCCCGCCGGCTCGCCGTCGTCTACGGCGTCGTCCGCGAGCGGGTGGGCGACGTGCTCGCCGCCGTCTCCGAGTCCGTGGTCGGCGCCTCCACGGTGCGCGCCTACGGCGTGCGGGCACGGACCGCCGCCCGCATCGACGCGGCCATCGCCCGGCACTACCGGGCCCAGGTCGAGGCGCAGAAGACGACGGCGGCGGTGTTCGTCAGCGGGGAGTTCGTCGCCTCGGTCGCCAACGCGGCGGTCGTCGTGGTCGGGGTGCTGCTGGGCCTGGCCGGCGACATCAGCGCGGGGACCCTCATCGCCTTCCTCTTCCTCGTCTCGCTGTTCGTCGCGCCGGTGCAGACCGCCAGCGAGGTGCTCAACGAGGCGCAGAACGCCGTCGCCGGCTTCCGGCGGGTGCTCGACGTGCTCGACACCGAGCCCGACGTGCGCGACCCCGCCCGGGGCGTCTCGGCGCACGAGCTGCCCGACGGCCCGCTGGGGGTCCGCTTCGAGCAGGTCGCCTTCCGCTACGCCCCCGGCGCCCGGCCGGCGCTGACCGGCGTCGACCTGGAGATCGCGCCCCGCCGGCGGGTCGCGATCGTGGGCGAGACCGGCTCGGGCAAGACCACCTTCGCCAAGCTCGTCACCCGCCTGATGGACCCGTCCGAGGGGCGGCTGCTGCTCGGCTCGGCGGCGGGCGGCTGGGTGCCGCTGGACGAGGTGGCCTTCGCCTCGCTGCGCCGGCGGGTGGTGATGGTCCCGCAGGACGGCTACCTGTTCGACGCGAGCATCGCCGACAACGTCCGCTACGGCCGGCCCGGGCTGTCCGACGCCGAGGTGGTCGCCGCCTTCGCCGAGCTGGGGCTGGGCGACTGGCTGGCCGGCCTCGCCGCCGGGGCCGCCACCCCGGTCGGCCAGCGCGGCGAGTCGCTGTCGGCGGGGGAGCGGCAGCTGGTCGCCGTCGCCCGCGCCTACGTCGCCGACCCCGACCTGCTGGTGCTCGACGAGGCCACCAGCGCCGTCGACCCGGCGACCGAGCGGCGGCTCACCGCGGCGCTGGACCGGCTGACCAGCGGCCGGACGACGCTGACCATCGCCCACCGGCTCTCCACCGCCGAGCGCGCCGACGAGGTGCTGGTCGTCGACGCCGGCCGGGTGGTGCAGCGGGGCAGCCACGACGAGCTGGTGGACGCCGCGGGCCCCTACGCCCGGCTGCACGCCTCCTGGCGCCGGTCGTCCAGCGGTCAGGCCGAGCGGGTCGGCTGAGAACCGGCCCCGAGCCGCCCCGGCCGGGCTAGCCTGCGGCTGTGTCGTCCAGCAGCGCCGCCGCCGACCGTCCGTCCGACCGGGCCCGCTCGCTGCTGCCCGGCTCCGGCGACCGCATGCCGTGGACCGCGCTGACCGCGGGCATCTGCGGCATCGTCGCCGTCGTCCCGCTGCTGCTCATGGCGCTGCTGCTGTTCGCCCTCGGCGGGCTGAGCTCCGACAGCGCCCGCGAGCCGTGGGTGTGGCTGGTGCTGCTGGCCCCGGTCGTCCAGTTCGTCGCCACCCTGTGGCTGTTCACCCGGCACGGCTGGGTGCCGATGCTGCTCGCGGTCGTGCCCGCGGCCCTGTTCACCGGCGCGATCTACTGGACGGCGAACGAGAACGGGGACCCCGTCGGCGTCGGGCCGCTGCTCATCGTGCTCTTCCCGCTGCTGGCCGCCGGGTTCGCCGTCGCCCGGCCGACCAGGCTGTGGCTGGCCGGCCGGCCGGGGCGGGCACCCAGGAAGCCCTGAGCCGGCTCCCCGGACCCTGCCGGCCGGCCGCCCCACGCTGCCGCGCGTGCCACCCGCCCCCCGCCGGTCCCCGCGCGCCGCGCCGGCCGCCTCCGGGAGCGCGCCGCGCCACCCCCTGGCCCGCGCGGCCCGGCCGGCGGCCCGCGAGCGGCCGCAGACGGTGCCCTTCGCCGTCGTCTTCGCCGGCCTGGTCGCCGCCGAGGAGCTGTACCTGGGCCGGCTGCTGTGGGAGCCCGAGCCCGGCTGGCACTGGTACGTGCTCGCCGCCCTGGCGCTGGCCGCCTGGTCGGTGCTCGGCGCGGTCCTCGTCTGGCGGGGCCGGCCGCGGGCCTGGCTGGTGCTGGCCGCGGCCGGCACCCTGCCGCTGCTGCTCCTGCTCGGCCTCGCACTGCTGTTCGGCGCGCTGGGCGACGGCGAGGCGGTCTGGTGGGCGCTGCTCCTGCTCGCCGGCCCGCTCGGCTGCCTGGTGCTGACGGCGGGCCGGCCGGTCCGCGAGTGGACCGCCCCGCGGCCGGCGGCGCCCGGCCCGTCGCGCGACCGGCGGCGGGCCGCCGCCCGCTAGCGTCTGCCCCCGTGACAGACACAGACGTCGTCGTGGTGGGCGCCGGCCTGGCCGGGCTGGTGGCGACCGCCGAGCTCGCCGACGCCGGCAAGCGGGTCGTCCTGCTGGACCAGGAGCCCGAGGCCTCCCTCGGCGGCCAGGCGTGGTGGTCCTTCGGCGGGCTGTTCCTCGTCGACTCCCCGGAGCAGCGGCGGCTGCGCGTGCGCGACTCGCTCGAGCTGGCCCGGCAGGACTGGTTCGGCACCGCCGCGTTCGACCGCGACGAGGACCACTGGCCGCGCCGGTGGGCCGAGGCCTACCTGCAGTTCGCGGCGGGGGAGAAGCGCTCCTGGCTGCGCTCGCAGGGGATCGGCTTCTTCCCGGTCGTCGGCTGGGCCGAGCGTGGCGGCTACACCGCCACCGGCCACGGCAACTCGGTGCCCCGCTTCCACATCGTGTGGGGCACCGGCCCGGGCATCGTCGAGCCGTTCGCCCGCCGGGTGCGCGCGGCCGTCGACCGCGGCCTGGTCCAGCTCCGGTTCCGGCACCGGGTGTCCGAGCTGGTCGTCAGCGACGGCGCGGTGACCGGGGTGCGCGGCTCGGTGCTCGAGCCCAGCGACGTCGCCCGCGGCGAGGCCAGCTCCCGAGTCGAGGTTGAGCCGTTCGAGGTGAGCGCGCAGGCCGTCGTCGTCACCTCCGGCGGCATCGGCGGCAACCACGACCTGGTCCGCCGCAACTGGCCGGCGCGGCTCGGGCCGGCGCCGCGGCGGCTGCTCTCCGGCGTCCCGGCGCACGTCGACGGGCACATGCTCGAGGCCACCGAGGCCGCCGGCGCGCACCTGATCAACCGCGACCGCATGTGGCACTACACCGAGGGCATCGCCAACCACTCGCCGGTGTGGGCGCGGCACGGCATCCGGATCCTGCCGGGGCCCTCGTCGCTGTGGCTGGACGCCACGGGTCGGCGGCTGCCGGTGCCGCTGTTCCCGGGTTTCGACACCCTGGGCACGCTTGCCCACATCGGGCAGACCGGGCACGAGCACACCTGGTTCGTGAGCACGAAGAAGATCGTGGAGAAGGAGTTCGCGCTGTCGGGCTCCGAGCAGAACCCCGACCTCACCGGCCGGGACGTCAAGCTGCTGCTCAACCGGGTGAAGGCCGGGGTCTCCGGGCCGGTGCAGGCCTTCCTCGACCGCGGCGAGGACTTCGTGGTGGCGCGGACCCTGCCCGAGCTGGTCGCCGGCATGAACCGGATCACCGGCGGCGAGCCGGAGGTGCCGCTGGCCCGGGTCGAGGAGGAGGTCGTGGCCCGGGACCGGGAGATCGCCCACCCCTTCACCAAGGACCTGCAGGTCACCGCGATCCGCGGCGCCCGCGGCTACCTCGGCGACAAGCTGATCCGGGTGGCGCCCCCGCACCGGCTGCTCGACCCCGCGGCCGGCCCGCTGATCGCGGTGCGGCTCAACCTGCTGACCCGCAAGACGCTCGGCGGGTTGGAGACCGACCTGTCCGGCCGGGTGCTGCGCCCGGGCGGCGACCCGTTCCCCGGCCTGTACGCCGCCGGGGAGGTCGCCGGCTTCGGCGGCGGCGGGATGCACGGCTACCGCTCGCTGGAGGGCACCTTCCTGGGCGGCTGCCTGTTCTCCGGGCGGACGGCGGGACGCGCGCTGGCGGCGGCGCTGTGAGCGGCCCCGGAGGTGCGGCGTGACGGCGCCGCGCGACCCCTGGGCCGACCCGGACACCCCGACCGAGCAGGGCGCCCCCTACAGCGGCCCGCCGTCCTCCCCGGCCCACCCGGGCGCCGTGTACAGCCGGCCCGGCCCCGCCCAGCCCGGCTACGGGTACGGGTACGGGTACGGGTACGGACAGCCCGGCTACGGGCCGCCCGGGTACGGCTGGCCCGGCCACCCGCAGCCCGGCTACGGCCCGCCGGACGCCGGCTGGCCGGGATACGGCTGGCCGGCGCCGGTCCCGCGCGGACCCCGCCGCCCCGGCCAGGTGGTCACCGCGGCGGTGCTCGCCCTCGTGCAGGCCGGCCTGGTCGCCTTCGCCTCGGCCTACGTGCTGCTGTTCGCCTCGGTGCTCGGCCTGGACCTCGACGTCGACGGCACGGTCGACCCGCGCGCCGCGGACATCGCCGCCGAGGCGCGGGTGCTGGCCTGGGTGCAGTTCGCCTCCGTGGTGGCGCTGGTGGTCGCCGGCGTCCTCGCGCTCAACCGGCGCGACCGGGGCACCTGGCTGGGGCTGCTGGCCGCGCTCGGCGTGCAGGTCCTGCTCGCCCTCTACTGGGCGGTGCGGATCGTCGGCGTGCTCGAGGAGATCCCCGGACCCGACGACGGCGCGGTCGGGGTGCTGGTCTTCGGCGCGCTCGTCTTCGCCGCCGGGCCGGCCGTGGGCATCGGGTTGTCCCTGGCCCGGGCCGCGCGGGAGTGGTTCGGCGCCGGGCGGCCGGGCGGCGGCTGACCGGACGCCGGTGTCCCGCGGCGCAGGCCGACGGGGGAGGATCGCGGGCATGACCGCCGTCCCGCCCGCTCCCGCCCTCGACCCCGCCGTCGCCGCGCTCCTGCGCCGCGACCCCGCCGGTCTGGTGGCCGCCGTCGTGCAGCAGCACGACAGCGGCGAGGTGCTGATGGTCGCGTGGATGGACGACGAGGCGCTGCGCCGCACGCTCACCACCGGCCGGGCCACCTACTGGTCGCGCAGCCGGCGGGAGTACTGGGTGAAGGGCGAGACCTCCGGCCACCGCCAGTGGGTCCGCGACGTGCGGCTGGACTGCGACGGCGACGCACTGCTGGTGCTCGTCGACCAGGAGGGCCCGGCCTGCCACACCGGCGAGCGCAGCTGCTTCCACCGGGCGCTGCCGGCCACCGTGGGGGTGCCGGCGTGAGGCTGGGGGTGACCTCCCCGAGCCGGGAGGAGTTCGCCGCCTCGGCCGCGGCGGGCGGCGCCGGGGTGATGGTGCCGGTCGTGCGCAAGCTGCTGGCCGACGGGCTGACCGCCGTCGGGGTGTACCGGACGCTGGCCGGCAACCGGCCGGGCACCGTGCTGCTCGAGTCGGCCGAGCAGGGCCGGCAGTGGGCCCGCTACAGCTTCGTCGGGGTGCGCAGCGCCGGCGTGCTCACCGAGCGCGACGGCGCCAGCCAGTGGCTCGGCGACCCGCTGCCCGGGCTGACCGACGACCTGCCGGCCGACCCGCTGGCCGCCGTCCGCACCCTGGCCCGCCGGCTGCGCACCCCGCGCACCCCCGGCCTGCCGCCGCTGACCGGCGGCCTGGTCGGCTACCTCGGCTACGACGTCGTCCGGCGGCTGGAGCGGCTGCCCGTGCAGGCCACCGACGACCTCGGCATGCCCGAGGTCTCCCTGCTGCTGGTCACCGACCTGGCCGTCGTCGACCACACCGACGGCAGCGTCCTGCTCATCGCCAACGCGTTCCGCTCGGGCGACCCGGGCGCGGCGTGGGACGACGCGGTCGCCCGGATCGACGCCATGGCCGCCGCGCTGGCGAAGTCGGCGCCGGCCGGGCTGGCGGCGTTCACCCCCGGCGACCCGCCGCCGGTCACCAGCAACATGGCGCCCGGGGTCTACGAGGACGGCGTGGAGCGGGTGCGCGAGCACATCCGCGCCGGCGACGCCTTCCAGGTGGTGCTCGCCCAGCGCTTCGAGGTGGCCACCGAGGTCGACGCCCTGGACCTGTACCGGGTGCTGCGGGCGACCAACCCCTCGCCGTACATGTACCTGCTGCGCTTCGCCGGGCGGGAGACGCCGTTCGACGTCGTCGGCTCCTCCCCGGAGGCGCTGGTCACCGTCACCGGCCGCTCCGCGGTGGTGCACCCGCCGGCCGGCACGCGGCCGCGGGGCGCGACGCCGGAGGAGGACGCCCGCCTGGCCGAGGGGCTGCTGGCCGACCCGAAGGAGCGGGCCGAGCACGTGATGCTGGTGGACCTGGCCCGCAACGACCTGGGCCGGGTCTGCGTGCCGGGCACCGTCGAGGTGCCCGACTTCATGCGGATCGAGCACTACAGCCACGTGATGCACCTGGTGTCGACCGTCGCCGGCGAGGTGGCCCGCGAGTGGGACGCCCTCGACGTCTTCGACGCGACCTTCCCCGCCGGCACCGTCTCCGGGGCGCCCAAGCCGCGCGCGATGGAGATCATCGAGTCGCTGGAGCCGACCCGGCGGGCGCTGTACGCCGGCACGGTGGGCTACGTCGACGCCAGCGGGGACCTGGACATGGCGATCGCCATCCGGACGGCGGTGCTGCACCAGGGCCGCGCCTACGTGCAGGCCGGCGCCGGCATCGTCGCCGACAGCGACCCGGCGACCGAGGAGGCCGAGACCCGGCACAAGGCGCGGGCGGTGCTCTCGGCGATCGCGACGGCCGAGGGGATGCGGGAGCTGTCGTGAGCCGAGCGCCGCGCGGGAGCCGGCCGTGGGCACCGTGAGCGGGCAGCGGCGGCAGATGGCCGCCGCGGTCGCCGGCTGCGCGGTCGCCGGGGGGCTGGCGCTCTCGGCCGGCGGGCAGACGTGGGCCACCGCCACGGTGACCCGCCGGGCGCCGCTGCCGCCGGTGACCGAGTCGCTGAGCGGGAGCGAGCTGGCCGGGCTGGTGCCGGCCTGCGGGCTGCTGCTGCTCGCCGCGGCGGTCGCCGTGGTGGCCGTGCGCGGGCGGGGCCGGCAGGTCGTCGGCCTGCTCGCCGCCGTCGGCGGCGGCACGCTGCTGTGGTCCGGGCTGCGCGCGCTGCTCGACGAGCCGGGCCTGACCGACCTCTCCGACGGCGCCGCCGCCGGGGCGACCGCGATCGAGGTGAGCCGGTCGGCCGCCTGGCCCGTGGTGACGGTCGTCGCGGGGCTGCTCGCGGTCGCCGCCGCCGTCCTCGCCGTCCTGCGGGGCCCGGCCTGGGCCGGCCTGGGCCGGCGCCACGAGCGCGCCCCGGCCCCCGCGCGGGCGGCCGCCGGCACCCGCGAGGACCGGGCGCTGGACGCCTGGCGCGCGCTGGACCGGGGCGAGGACCCGACCGCCGGCGACGACGCCCCGGCGGCGGGCGGGGAGGACCTCCCGGGCCGCGACGACGGCCCGCCCGCGGGGGCGGCGGGGGACCGGCCGGGGCGCTGACCGGCGCGCGCCGGCCCCACCCCCGGCGGGAGCCGTCGGGGGTCGCCTCTAGAGTGGTCGGCGACGGAGCTGAGGAGCGGGTGTACCCCGCACCTGGGCGGACACACGTGATCTCCGTCGCCCGAACGCCGCCGTCGCCACGACGATCAGCACGGAGGAGGGGTCGTGAACGTCCTCGACGAGATCGTCGCCGGCGTCCGGGAGGACGTGGCCGCGCGCGAGGCGGCGACCCCCCTCGCGGAGGTCAAGGCGGCCGCCCGCGACGCCCGCCCGCCGCGGGACGCCCAGGCCGCCCTGCGCGCCCCGGGCGTCGGCGTGATCGCCGAGGTGAAGCGGGCCAGCCCGTCCAAGGGCGCGCTCGCCGACATCCCCGACCCGGCCGTGCTCGCCGCTTCCTACGCCGCCGGCGGCGCCCGGGTGATCAGCGTCCTCACCGAGCGGCGCCGCTTCGGGGGCAGCCACGCCGACCTGGCCGCCGTCCGGGCCGCGGTCGACGTGCCGGTGCTGTGCAAGGACTTCGTCGTCAGCAGCTACCAGGTGCACGAGGCGCGGGCCCACGGTGCCGACGTCGTCCTGCTGATCGTCGCCGCCCTCGAGCAGAACGTGCTGCTCGGCCTGCTCGAGCGGGTCGAGTCGCTCGGCATGACCGCGCTGGTCGAGGTGCACACCGAGGCCGAGGCGGACCGGGCGCTGGCCGCCGGGGCCTCGGTCATCGGGGTCAACGCCCGGGACCTCACGACCCTGCAGGTCGACCGCTCCACCTTCGAGCGGATCGCCCCCGGGCTGCCCTCGACCGTGGTCAAGGTGGCCGAGTCCGGCGTCCGCGGCCCGCACGACCTCATCTCCTACGCCGGGGCCGGCGCCGACGCCGTCCTGGTCGGCGAGGGCCTGGTGACCGCGGGCGACCCGCGCCAGGCCGTGGCCGACCTGGTCACCGCCGGCTCGCACCCGGCCACCCCGCGCGCGAGTCGCTGACCCACCCCCACCGACGCTCGCCGTCACCCCGCAGCGCTGCCGTCGGGTGCCACGGCGACGGCAGCGCTGCAGGCTGAGGGTCCGTGGCCGGGGCGCCCCGGTGGCGCTCCGGGCCGACCCCTGCACCGCATCCGCGGGCGGGCGCGCGACACTGGGGTCATGACCACCAGCGCCGTCTCCCCGCCGCACACGCGTCCCGTGCCGGCGGCTCCGGCCTGGCCGGACGCGACCGGTCACTTCGGCGTCTTCGGCGGCCGGTTCGTGCCCGAGGCGCTGATCGCCGCCCTCGACGAGCTGACCGAGGCCTACGAGGCCATGCGGGTCGACCCCGCCTTCGTCGAGGAGTTCGCCGCGCTGCAGCGCGACTACACCGGCCGGCCCAGCCCGATCACCGAGGTGCCGCGGTTCGCCGAGCACGCCGGCGGCGCCCGGGTGCTGCTCAAGCGCGAGGACCTCAACCACACCGGCTCGCACAAGATCAACAACGTGCTGGGCCAGGCGCTGCTGACCCGGCGGATCGGCAAGACCCGGGTCATCGCGGAGACCGGCGCCGGCCAGCACGGCGTGGCGACGGCGACGGCGGCGGCGCTCATGGGGCTGTCCTGCACCGTCTACATGGGCGAGGAGGACACCCGCCGCCAGGCGCTCAACGTGGCCCGCATGCGGCTGCTGGGCGCCGAGGTGATCCCGGTGACCACCGGCTCGCGCACGCTCAAGGACGCGATCAACGAGGCGTTCCGCGACTGGGTGACCAACGTGGAGACCACCAACTACGTGTTCGGCACCGTCGCCGGCCCGCACCCGTTCCCGGCGATGGTCCGCGACTTCCAGCGGGTCATCGGCGACGAGGCGCGCGCCCAGGTGCTCGAGCGGGAGGGGCGGCTGCCCGACGCCGTCCTCGCCTGCGTGGGCGGCGGGTCCAACGCGATCGGCGTCTTCACCGCGTTCGTGCCGGACGAGGGCGTGCGGCTCGTCGGCCTGGAGGCCGCCGGTGACGGCGTGGAGACCGGCCGGCACGCGGCGACGATCACCGGCGGCTCGCCGGGCGTGCTGCACGGCGCCCGCTCCTACCTGCTGCAGGACGAGAACGGCCAGACCATCGAGTCGCACTCGATCAGCGCCGGCCTGGACTACCCGGGCGTCGGCCCCGAGCACTCCTTCCTGCACGACATCGGCCGCGCGGAGTACCGCCCGGTCACCGACGCCGAGGCCATGGAGGCCTTCGCGCTGCTGTGCCGCACCGAGGGGATCATCCCGGCCATCGAGTCCGCGCACGCCCTGGCGGGCGCGCTGCGGCTGGGCCGCGAGCTGGGCCGCGACGCCCTCCTGCTGGTGAACCTCTCCGGCCGCGGCGACAAGGACGTCGAGACCGCGTCGCGCTGGTTCGGGCTCGGCGACCGCGAGGAGGTCGACCCCGGGCCCGGCCTGGACACCGACCAGCAGCCCACCGAGGGCGCGGTCAGCAACGACGAGGCCGTCGCCGGCCGGGACGCGGGGGAGCCGGCATGAGCGCCCTGCTGCAGCGGATCGGCGCGGCCCGCGCCGAGGGGCGGGCGGCGCTGGTCGCCTACCTGCCGGTCGGCTACCCCGACGTGGACGGCTCGATCGCCGCGATGGTGGCCGCGGTCGAGGGCGGCGCCGACGCCGGTGGAGCTGACATCGTGGAGATCGGCGTCCCCTACAGCGACCCGGGCATGGACGGCCCGGTCATCCAGCAAGCGGTGGAGCCCGCCGTCCGCGCCGGGGTCGGCATGCGCGACGTGCTGCGCGCGGTCGAGGCCGTGGCCGCGGCCGGCGCCGTGCCGGTCGTCATGAGCTACTGGAACCCGATCGAGCGCTACGGCGTGGACCGGTTCGCCGCCGACCTGGCCGCGGCCGGGGGAGCGGGCGCCATCACCCCGGACCTCATCCCCGACGAGGCCGGCGCGTGGCTGGCCGCCTCCGACGCCGCCGGGCTGGACCGGGTGTTCCTCGTCGCGCCGTCGTCCACCGACGCCCGGCTGCGCGCCACGGTGTCGGCCTGCCGCGGCTTCGTGTACGCCGCCTCGACCATGGGCGTGACCGGCACCCGGGCCACCGTCGGCGACGCCGCCGAGAAGCTCGTCGCGCGGACCCGCGCGGCCATCGCCGACACCGGCGTCGACCTGGCGGTCTGCGTCGGGCTGGGCGTCTCCAACGGCGAGCAGGCCGCCGAGGTGGCCGGCTTCGCCGACGGCGTCATCGTCGGCTCGGCCTACGTGCGCACCCTGCTGGACGGCGAGGGCCCCGACGGGGTGCGGCGGCTCTCGGCCGACCTGGCGCGCGGCGTCCGGCAGCCGGCGGGGGCCCCGGCATGACGGCCCTGGCGAGCATCCCGAGCCCCGCCGAGGGCGTCTGGGAGGTCGGCCCGGTGCCGATCCGGGCCTACGCGCTGTGCATCATCGCCGGGATCGTCCTGGCCTGCTGGATCGCCGAGAAGCGCTGGGTCGCCCGCGGCGGCCGGCCGGGCGAGGTCCTCGACATCGCCGTCTGGGCCGTGCCGTTCGGGATCATCGGCGGCCGGATCTACCACGTGATCACGACCCCGCAGCCCTACTTCGGGGAGGGCGGGGAGCCGCTGAAGGCCTTCGCCGTCTGGGAGGGCGGGCTCGGCATCTGGGGCGCGATCGCGCTCGGCGGGGTCGGCGCCTGGATCGCCTGCCGGCGGATGGGCATCCCGCTGCCGGCCTTCGCTGACGCCATCGCCCCCGGCCTGCTCGTGGCCCAGGCGGTCGGCCGGCTGGGCAACTGGTTCAACCAGGAGCTGTTCGGCGGCCCGACGGACCTGCCGTGGGGGCTGGAGATCGACCCGGCCAACCGCCCCGAGCAGTACCTGGACGCCGCCACCTTCCACCCGACGTTCCTGTACGAGCTGCTGTGGAACCTGGCCGCCGCCGCGGTCGTCGTGTGGGCCGACCGCCGGTTCCGGCTGGGCCACGGCCGCGCCTTCGCGCTGTACGTGCTGCTCTACTGCACCGGCCGGCTGTGGATCGAGGTGCTGCGCACCGACCCGGCCAACGAGGTCCTCGGCGTCCGGCTCAACGTCGTCACGTGCATCGTGGTCGGGCTGGCGGCGCTGGCCTACCTGGTCGCCCTCCGCGGCCGGCCGCGCGAGGTCCTGCACCGCGCCGGCGACGAGACCGACACCACGTCCGCGGAGGACGGCCCCGGCGGCGCCACCGTGCCCGTGACCAGCGCGGACGCGGAGGCCGCGGAGGGCCCGGGTGACGACGATCACCGGCCGCGCGACACGCCCTAGGAAGACGCGCCGTACGCGGGGTTTGGGCGGGTGAGCGCCGTGTTACGGCTGTGTACCCTTCCCCTCGGACCCGCCGGTGATCCCGGTCGGTCGCACGTGTCGGAACCGGGCCAGTGACGCCCCGCGGACGACGGCCCCGTGGCACCACCCGCGGGACTCTCGAGCCTGACCGGTCCGGTCACGTCCTCCGCCGCCGGGCTCGACCGCAGCGCCTCCGCACACCGCCCCCCTCTGACCACCACGGCCGGGCCTCCAGCCCCGCCGCGTGCCTCGCCCGCGAGCGCGCGCGACACAGCCGACGACGGGAGTGACATGACCGGGTCCACCGCGCCCACCGCGAGCAGCACCACCTCGGAGCGCCGCACCCCCTCCGCCGTCCCCTTCTCGGCCGTCCCACCGGCGGCCGGCCTGTACGACCCGGCCAACGACTCCGACGCCTGCGGCGTCGCGTTCGTCGCCGACGTGCAGGGCCGGCCGAGCCGGGAGATCGTGGCGGCCGGGCTCACCGCGCTGCACAACTTGGACCACCGCGGCGCCGCCGGCTCCGAGCCCAACAGCGGCGACGGCGCCGGGATCCTCACCCAGGTGCCCGACGCGCTGCTGCGCGCCAGCGTGGAGTTCGACCTGCCCCCGGTCGGCGAGTACGCCGTCGGCATCGCGTTCCTCCCCGTGGACGTGGCCGAGCGCGCCGCCCGCGTCGAGGACGTGGCCCGGATCGCCGGCGAGGAGGGGCTGACCGTCCTCGGCTGGCGCGACGTGCCCGTCGACCCCGACGGCGCCGACCTCGGCCCCACCGCCCGCGCGGTCATGCCGCACTTCGCCCAGGTGTTCGTCGCCGAGACGATGGGCGCCCGCGCCGACGCGACCGCCTTCGGCGGCAACGCCGTCTGCCACGGCGTCAGCCGGCTGGAGCGGCGCGCCTTCGTGCTCCGCAAGCGGGCCGAGCGCGAGGCCCGGGAGGCCGGCAGCTCGCTCTACGTCGTCTCGCTGTCCAGCCGGACGATCACCTACAAGGGCATGCTGACCACCGACCAGCTGCCCGCGTTCTTCCCCGACCTGCGCGACGAGCGCTACGCGTCGGCGATCGCGCTGGTGCACAGCCGGTTCTCGACCAACACGTTCCCGAGCTGGCCGCTGGCGCACCCGTTCCGGCTGATCGCCCACAACGGCGAGATCAACACCATCAAGGGCAACCGCAACCGCATGCGGGCCCGCGAGGCCAAGCTCGAGACCGAGATGTTCGACGGGCCGGCCGGCCCGGCCGGCGAGCTCGGCCTGGAGCGGATCTTCCCGGTCACCGCCAGCGACTTCAGCGACTCGGCGACCTTCGACGAGGTGCTCGAGCTGCTGCACCTGTCCGGCCGGTCGCTGCCGCACGCCGTGCTGATGATGATCCCGGAGGCGTGGGAGAACCACGACGAGATGGACCCGGCCCGCCGGGCCTTCTACCGGTTCCACTCCTCGATCATGGAGCCGTGGGACGGCCCCGCCGCCGTCGCGTTCACCGACGGCACCCTGATCGGCGCCGTCCTCGACCGCAACGGGCTGCGGCCGGGCCGCTGGTGGCACACCAAGGACGACTGGGTCGTCCTGGCCAGCGAGGTCGGCGTGCTGGAGATCCCGGACGCCGACGTGGTGGCCAAGGGCCGCCTGCAGCCGGGCCGGATGTTCCTCGTCGACACCGCCGCCGGGCGGATCCTGTCCGACGAGGAGGTCAAGGGCGCGCTCGCCGTCGAGAACCCCTACGACGACTGGCTGCACGCCGGCCTGGTGCACCTGCCGCAGCTGCCCGAGCGCCGCCGGTCGCGGCCCAGCCACGAGTCGGTGGTGCGCCGCCAGCAGCTGTTCGGCTACACCGAGGAGGACCTGCGCGTCCTGCTCACCCCGATGGCGTCCTCCGGCGCCGAGCCGATCGGCTCGATGGGCACCGACACCCCGGTGGCGGCGCTCTCCGACCGCTCCCGGCTGCTGTACGACTACTTCGGGCAGCTGTTCGCGCAGGTGACCAACCCGCCGCTGGACGCCATCCGCGAGGAGCTGGTGACCAGCCTCGGGCGCACCTTCGGGCCCGAGCAGAACCTGCTCCGGGCCACCCCGGCGTCCTGCCGGCAGGTGTTCCTGCCCTACCCGGTCATCGACAACGACGAGCTGGCCAAGATCCTGCACATCGACGACGACGGCGACCTGCCCGGTTTCGCCGCCGTGCGGATCACCGGCCACTTCGACGTCACCGGGGGCGGGGAGGCGCTGGCCACCGCGATCGAGGAGCTGCGGGCCAAGGCGAGCAAGGCCATCGCCGCCGGCGCCCGGATCATCGTGCTCTCCGACCGCGACTGCGACGAGAAGCGCGCCCCCATCCCGTCGCTGCTCATGACGGCCGCCGTGCACCACCACCTGGTGCGCGAGCGGACCCGCATGGAGGTCGGCCTGGTCGTCGAGTCCGGCGACTGCCGCGAGGTGCACCACGTCGCGCTGCTGCTCGGCTACGGCGCGGCCGCGGTCAACCCCTACCTGGCCTTCGAGTCGATCGAGGACCTCATCCGCGACGGCGTGCTCACCGGCGTCGAGTCGGCGCAGGCCATGCGCAACATGGTCAAGGCGCTCGGCAAGGGCGTCCTCAAGGTCATGAGCAAGATGGGCATCAGCACCGTCGGCTCGTACACGATGGCGCAGATCTTCGAGGCCGTCGGCCTGGCCGAGGACGTCGTCGACGAGTACTTCACCGGCACCTCCTGTCCGCTCGGCGGCGTCGGGCTCGACGTCCTCGCCGAGGAGGTCGCGATGCGGCACCGGCGCGCCTACCCGGACAACCCGACCGAGCGGGCGCACCGCCGGCTGGAGACCGGCGGCGAGTACCAGTGGCGCCGCGAGGGCGAGGTGCACCTGTTCAACCCCGAGACGGTGTTCCTGCTCCAGCACGCCACCCGCTCGCGGCAGTACGAGGTGTTCCAGCGCTACACCGAGCAGGTCGACCAGCTCTCCCGGGACGCGGCGACGCTGCGCGGCCTGTTCGAGCTGCGCACCGGCGTCCGGCCGGCCGTGCCGCTGGACGAGGTCGAGCCGGTCAGCGAGATCGTCAAGCGCTTCCAGACCGGGGCGATGAGCTACGGCTCCATCTCCCAGGAGGCGCACGAGACGCTGGCCATCGCCATGAACCGGCTGGGCGGCAAGTCCAACACCGGTGAGGGCGGCGAGGACCCGGCCCGGTTCACCCCCGACCCGAACGGCGACCTGCGCCGCTCGGCGATCAAGCAGGTGGCCAGCGGCCGCTTCGGCGTGACCAGCGAGTACCTGGTCAACGCCGACGACATCCAGATCAAGATGGCCCAGGGCGCCAAGCCCGGCGAGGGCGGCCAGCTGCCCGGCCAGAAGGTGTACCCCTGGGTGGCGCGCACCCGGCACTCGACGCCGGGCGTGGGGCTGATCAGCCCGCCGCCGCACCACGACATCTACTCGATCGAGGACCTCAAGCAGCTGATCCACGACCTGAAGAACGCCAACGACCAGGCGCGGGTCCACGTCAAGCTGGTCGCCGAGGTCGGGGTCGGCACGGTCGCGGCCGGGGTGAGCAAGGCCCACTCCGACGTCGTCCTCATCTCCGGGCACGACGGCGGCACGGGCGCGGCGCCGCTGACCTCGCTCAAGCACGCCGGCTCGCCGTGGGAGCTCGGCCTCGCCGAGACCCAGCAGACCCTGCTGGCCAACGGACTGCGCGACCGGATCACCGTGCAGGTCGACGGCCAGCTCAAGACCGGCCGCGACGTGGTCATCGGCGCGCTGCTCGGCGCCGAGGAGTTCGGCTTCGCGACGGCGCCGCTGGTGGTCTCCGGCTGCATCATGATGCGGGTCTGCCACCTGGACACCTGCCCGGTCGGCGTCGCCACCCAGAACCCGGAGCTGCGCAAGCGGTTCACCGGGCGGCCGGAGTTCGTCGTCACCTTCTTCGAGTTCATCGCCGAGGAGGTGCGCCGCTACCTGGCCGAGCTGGGCTTCCGCAGCCTGGACGAGGCCATCGGGCACGCCGAGATGCTCGACACCCGCAAGGCGCTGGGCCACTGGAAGGCGCAGGGGCTGGACCTGTCCAAGCTGCTGGCCGTGCCCGAGCTGCCCGAGGGGGCGGCGCGGCGCCGGGTGCGCGCCCAGGACCACGGCCTGGACGTCGCCCTGGACCAGACGCTCATCCAGCTGTGCGAGGGCGCGCTGCTCGACGCCCGGCCGGTGCGCCTGGAGCTGCCGGTCCGCAACGTCAACCGCACCGTCGGCACGATGCTGGGCGCGATGGTCACCCGCCGCTTCGGCGGCGAGGGCCTGCCCGACGGCACGATCGACCTGACCTTCACCGGGTCGGCCGGCCAGTCCTTCGGCGCGTTCGTGCCCCGCGGGGTCACCATGCGGCTGTTCGGCGACGCCAACGACTACGTCGGCAAGGGCCTGTCCGGCGGCCGGGTCGTCGTCCGCCCGGGGCGGGAGGCGACCTTCGCCGCCGAGGACAACGTCATCGCCGGCAACGTCATCGGCTACGGCGCCACGTCCGGGGAGATCTTCCTCCGCGGCCGGGTCGGCGAGCGGTTCTGCGTGCGCAACTCCGGCGCGCTGGCCGTCGTCGAGGGCGTCGGCGACCACGCGCTGGAGTACATGACGGGTGGCCGCGCGGTGATCCTCGGCCCGACCGGGCGCAACATCGCGGCGGGCATGTCCGGCGGCGTCGCCTACGTGCTCGACCTGGCCCGGCACCGGGTGAACGGCGAGATGGTCGACATCGACCCGCTGGACGCCGAGTCGGCCGCGTGGCTGCGCGACGTCCTGGTCCGCTACCAGGCCGACACGGAGTCCCCGGTCGCGGCCGCGCTGCTGGCCGACTGGGGCCGCTGGTCCGGCCAGTTCAGCGTGATCATGCCGCGCGACTACCGCCGCGCCCTCGACGCCCGCCGGGCCGCCGAGGCCGCCGGGACGGACGTCGACCGCGCCGTCATGGAGGCCGCGCGTGGCTGAGCTCGTCCGTCCCCAGTTCCCGCTGACCTCCCGGAAGGAGGCCGACCGTGGCTGACTCCACGGGGTTCCTCAAGTTCGACCGCGCCCTGCCGCCGCGCCGGCCGGTCGACGTCCGCATCCTCGACTGGAAGGACGTCTACCTCTCCCGCGACAGCGGCGAGGACGCGGTCTTCCCGGTGGGCGCCGTGCGCCAGCAGGCCGCCCGCTGCATGGACTGCGGCATCCCGTTCTGCCACCACGGCTGCCCGCTGGGCAACCTGATCCCGGAGTGGAACGACCTCGCCCGCCGGGACGACTGGACCGACGCCATCGAGCGGCTGCACGCCACGAACAACTTCCCGGAGTTCACCGGGAAGCTGTGCCCGGCGCCGTGCGAGGGCGCCTGCGTGCTCAACCTGCAGGAGTCGCCGGTCACCATCAAGCAGATCGAGTGGGAGATCATCGACCAGGCCTTCCAGCGGGACCTCGTCGTCCCGCAGCCGGCGCAGGAGCGCACCGGCAGGAAGGTCGCCGTCGTCGGCTCCGGGCCGGCGGGGCTGGCCGCCGCCCAGCAGCTCACCCGCGCCGGGCACGAGGTCACCGTCTTCGAGCGGGCCGACCGGATCGGCGGCCTGCTCCGCTACGGCATCCCCGAGTTCAAGATGGAGAAGTCCGTCCTGGACCGGCGGCTGGACCAGATGCGCGCCGAGGGCACCCGGTTCGTCACCGGCGTCGAGGTGGGCGGCAGCGGGCCCGACGACCTCACCGTCGAGCAGCTGCGCGGGGACTTCGACGCCGTCGTCCTGGCGGGCGGCGCGACCGTCGGGCGGGACCTGCCCGCCCCCGGCCGCGAGCTCACCGGCATCCACCTGGCCATGGAGTACCTGCCCTTCGGCAACCGGCAGGCGCTCGGCGAGCTGGACGCCCCGCCGATCGACGCGCACGGCAAGCACGTCGTGATCATCGGCGGCGGCGACACCGGCGCCGACTGCCTGGGCACCGCCCACCGCCAGGGCGCGCTCTCGGTGACCCAGCTGGAGATCATGCCGGCGCCGCCCGGCAGCCGGGCCCAGGACAACCCCTGGCCGACCTACCCGATGATCATGCGGGTCTCCAGCGCCCACGAGGAGGGCGGCGAGCGGCTGTTCAGCGTGAACACCGAGCGCTTCGTCGGCAACGACGACGGCAGCGTCCGCGCCCTGGTCATCCACGACGTCGAGCGCGTCGACGGGCGGTTCCAGAAGGTCGAGGGCACCGAGCGGGAGCTGCCGGCCGACCTGGTCTTCCTCGCGATGGGCTTCACCGGCGCGCAGCGCGAGGGCCTGGTCGACACCCTCGGCGTCGAGGTGGACGGCCGCGGCAACGTCGCCCGCGACGGCGAGTTCATGTCCACCGTGCCCGGCGTGTTCGTGGCCGGCGACATCGGCCGCGGCCAGTCGCTCATCGTCTGGGCCATCGCCGAGGGCCGCTCGGCCGCCGGCGCGGTCGACGCCTGGCTCACCGGCGAGTCGGCGCTGCCGCGCCCGGTGACCCCCACGGCGGTCGCCCTGCGCTGACCGCAGGACCCCACCCGCGGGCCGGGCACCTCCTCGGAGGTGCCCGGCCCGCGGTGCGTCGTGGCGGGGGACACGGAAGCCGGTCCCACCGCCGGAGGAGGCGCCCACTAGCGTTTCCGTCATGCCCCGCCGTGCCAAGATCGTCTGCACCCTCGGTCCCGCCACCAGCACCATCGAGCAGGTCACCGCGCTCGTCGAGGCCGGGATGGACGTCGCCCGCCTGAACTTCAGCCACGGGTCGCACGCCGACCACGAGGCCGCCTACCGCGTGGTGCGCGAGGCGTCGGACCGCACCGGGCACGCCGTCGCCGTCCTCGCCGACCTGCAGGGCCCCAAGATCCGGCTGGGCACGTTCACCGAGGGGCGGGTCCACTGGGCCACCGGCGCCCGCGTCTGCATCACCGTGGACGACGTCGCGGGCACGGCCGACCGCGTCTCCACGACCTACAAGGGCCTGGCCTCCGACGTCCGCGTCGGGGACCGCCTGCTGGTCGACGACGGCAAGCTGGCGCTGTCGGTCGTCGAGGTGGACGGGCCGGACGTGTGGTGCCTGGTCGTCGAGGGCGGCGAGGTCTCCAACAACAAGGGCCTGTCCCTGCCCGGGGTGGCGGTCAGCGTGCCGGCGCTGTCGGACAAGGACACCGAGGACCTGCGCTTCGCGCTGCACCTGTCCGTCGACTTCATTGCGCTGTCCTTCGTGCGCCACCCCTCCGACGTCGAGCTGGTCCGCGACGTGATGCGCCAGGAGGACATCAACGTCCCCGTCATCGCCAAGCTGGAGAAGCCGGAGGCCGTCGCCGACCTCGAGGCGATCGTCGAGGCCTTCGACGGCATCATGGTGGCCCGCGGCGACCTCGGCGTGGAGCTGCCGCTGGAGCAGGTCCCGCTCGTGCAGAAGCGCGCCGTGCAGGCCGCCCGCGAGCGGAACAAGCCGGTCATCGTCGCCACCCAGATGCTCGAGTCGATGATCAGCAACTCGCGGCCCACCCGCGCCGAGGCCTCCGACGTCGCCAACGCGGTCCTGGACGGCGCCGACGCGGTGATGCTCTCCGGCGAGACCTCGGTCGGGCGGCACCCGATCGCCGCCGTCCGCACGATGGAGCGGATCATCGACGCCGTCGAGAGCGACAACGTGCGGGCGCCGGAGCTGGTGCGCGTCTCCCGCTCCCGCTCGGGGGCGATCGTCCGCGCGGCCCGCGACATCGGCGAGACCCTCGACGTGAAGGCGCTGGCCACCTTCACGCAGACCGGCGACACCGCCCGCCGGCTGGCCGCCCTGCACCCCCGGCAGCCGCTGCTGGCCTTCACCGTCGACGCCCGCGTGCGCAGCCAGCTCGCGCTGTCCTGGGGTGTGGAGACCTTCCTGGTGCCCACCGTCTCGCACACCGACGACATGGTGCGGCAGGTCGACTTCTCGCTGTTGTCGATCGGCCGGCTGCGGGAGGGCGACCGCGTGGTCGTCGTCGCCGGCAGCCCGCCCAACACGGTCGGGTCGACCAACCTCATCCGCGTGCACGAGGTGGGCACCGACTCGTGACCGGGGGAGGGGACGGCGACGTCGCGGCGCTGCTGCACGTCCTGGACCTCGAGGAGCGCGAGCCGGGCGTCTACGTCGGTCAGACCCCGAAGACCGACCGGCAGCGGGTCTTCGGCGGGCAGGTGGCCGGCCAGGCGCTGATGGCGGCGGAGCTCACCACCAGCGGCGAGCGGCCGGTGCACTCGCTGCACTCGTACTTCCTGCGGCCCGGCGACCCGAACGAGGAGATCCGCTACGTCGTCGAGCGGATCCGCGACGGGCGGTCCTTCTCCACCCGCCGGGTGCTGGCCCACCAGCGCCGGCGGGGCGAGGACGTGGCGATCTTCGCGCTCACCGCGGACTTCCACCAGCCCGAGCCCGCCGCCGTCACGCACGCCCTGCCGATGCCGCAGGTGCCGCCGCCGGACGCCGTCCCCACAGTGGCCGAGTACGCGCGCCGGCACGGCCGGGAGGACGACGAGCACCTGCAGCTGCTGGGGCAGGCCGTCGACCAGCGGTCGCTGGACGACCCGTTCGCCCGGGTGCCCAAGAGCCCGCCGGACACCCGCTCCCACGGCTGGTTCCGGGTGGCCGGCCGGCTGCCCGACGACCCGACCGTCCACGCCGCCGCGCTGACCTTCGTCACGGACCTGACCCTGCTCGGTGCGGGCCTGGCGCGGGTCGGCGGCTGGTGGGAGCGGTACCAGGGCGCGAGCCTGGACCACGCGGTCTGGTTCCACGCCCCGGCGCGCGCCGACGAGTGGTTCCTCTACGAGACCGACAGCCCGGTCGCCGCGGGCGGCCGCGCGCTCAACCTCGGGCACATCTGGTCGGCCGACGGCACGCACGTGGCCTCCGTCGCGCAGGAGGGCCTCATCCGCGACGTCGGGGAGTAGCGGAGGGGACCGGTCGACGGGACGCCGACCGGTCCCCACCGGTCAGTCGCGGGCCAGCGACTCCTGGACGGCGGCCTGCGTCACGGTCTCGTCCTGCGCGGCGGGCAGCTCGACCACGGCGGGCGCCTCGTCGGCCGCCGGTGCCTCGTCGGCCGCGGTCTCGTCCTGCGCGGTCTCGGCCTGCGCGGTCTCCTCCTGCGCGGCCTCGGCCTGCGCGGTCTCCTCCTGCGCGGCCTCCGCCTGCTGGGCAGCCTCCGCGGCCCGCTCGGCCGCCAGCCGCTCGGCCTCGGCCCGCTCCTCGGCGGCGACCCGCGCCCGCTCGGCGGCCTGCTCGGCGAAGTCGCGGGCCAGCCAGTCGTGGTTCTCGCCGAGCAGCTGCCAGACGCGCTCGACGTGCGCCCGGGTGGTCGCCGGCGCCCCGACGGCGATCCGCAGGACGACGTCCCCGCGCACCGTGGTGTGGGTGAGGAAGACCTCGCCGCCGTCGTTGAGCCGCTCGAGCAGGGTCATCGTGGCCACGTCGGCGTCGACGTCGGCGGCCCACCGCGGGCGCAGGCACACCAGCGACAGCGGGTGGGCCGTGGCGACGTCGAACCGCTCGTCGGCCTCGGCCCAGCCGGCGAGCTCCCGGGCCAGCGCGACGCCGGAGCGGATGTGCGCCCGCAGACCCTCCGCGCCGTACCAGCGCAGCACGAACCACAGCTTGAGGGCGCGGAACCGGCGGCCGAGCTCGATCTGCCAGTCGCGGTAGTCGACGACCGCGCCGGCGTCGGTGGCGGCGTTGCGCAGGTACTCGGGGAGGATCGCCAGGGCGCCGGTGAGCGCCTGCCGGTCGGCGACCCAGAACAGGGTGGCGTCGAAGCCGGTGAGCAGCCACTTGTGTGCGTCGGTCGTGTAGCTGTCGGCCCACTCGACGCCGTCCTGCAGCGGTCGCAGCTCGGGCACGAGGCCGCTGACGCCGGCGTAGGCGGCGTCCACGTGCAGCCACACGCCGAACCGCTGGCAGACCGGGCCCAGCTGGGCGAGCGGGTCGACGGCGGTGGTCGACGTCGTCCCCACGGTGGCGCAGACCAGCACCGGCTTGAGCCCGCGGGCCACATCGCGCTCGAGACGGGCCGCCAGGGCCCCCGGCCGCATCGCGAGGTCGTCGTCCACCTCGACGATGCGGACGGCGTCGCTGCCCAGCCCGGCGATGCGGACCGCCTTCTCCATCGAGGAGTGGGTCTCGGCGGAGACGTAGACCGTGTACTCCTCCGGGACGACGCCGGCGCGCACGGTCGCCCCGCCGCTGGCGCGGTGCAGCGCGGCCAGCAGCGCCACCAGGTTCCCGCCGGAGCTGGAGTCCTGGATCACCCCGCCGCCGGTGCCGGTGGACCGGAAGGACGCCGGCAGGTCGAGCAGCCCGGCGAACCAGTCGAGGACGTGCTGCTCGAGCTCGGTCGCGGCGGGGCTGGTCACCCACGACATGCCCTGCACGCCGAGGCCGGCGGAGACCAGGTCGCCCAGGACGGACGGCCCGGAGGTGTTCGCGGGGAAGTACCCGAAGAAGCCGGGGTGCTGCCAGTGGGTGAGCCCGGGGACGACGACCCGGTCGAGGTCGGCGAGGACGGCCGCCAGCGGTTCGCCCTGCTGCGGCGGCTCGGACGGCAGCGCCGCGCGGACGTCGCCGGGCGCGACGGGGGAGCGGACGGGCAGGCCGGGCAGCCGGGTCCAGTAGTCGGCGATCCAGTCGACCACCTCGTGGCCGTGCCGCCGGAACTCCTCGGGTGACATGTGCGGTGCGGGCTCGGTCACGCCCCCACGGTATTCGGACCGGTGACGCCCGCTCGCGCGGCACGGGCAGGGACGGCCGTCGCCGTCACGGACCCGTGGCCCCGTCGCCGGTGCGCAGCTCGGTGACCAGCACGGCCGCCTGGGTGCGGTTGGTCAGGTCCAGCTTCCTCAGCAGGGTGGTGACGTAGTTCTTCACCGACTTGACCTCCAGGCGGAGGCGCTCGGCGATCTCGCGGTTGCTCAGGGCCTCGCCGAGCAGCTCCAGCACCTGGCGCTCCCGGTGGGTGAGCCGCGCCAGCCGGTCCTCGCGGTCCGAGCCCGGCCGGGCCGGCGCGATCGTCGCCGCGTCGAACAGGCTCTGGCCGGCGGCCACGCGGCGCATGGCGGTCGCGAGCTGCTCGCCCCGCACGTGCTTGCCGACGTATCCGTCCGCGCCGGCGCGCCGGGCGGCGTGCGCCTCGTCGGCGCTGCCGTCCTGCCCCAGCACCAGGCAGCGGAGCCCGGGCAGCACCGCGCGCAGGTGCCGGCACAGCCGCGCGTCGGCGACCACGGCCACGTCCGGCCGCGCCGCGAGGACACGTCGCTGCGCCTGGACCGCCGAGTCGGCCTCGCCGACCACACGGAGCTGCGGATCGGCCGCCAGCACCGCGCCGAGTCCGCGGCGGGAGACCTCGTGGGGGTCGACCAGGAAGACGCGGATCGCGGCCATGTCCGGGGGCACGCTCGCTCTTCCGCAGGCGCCGCCGGAGAGGATGCAGCCCCAGTCGTGGGGACGGGGCGGCCACCGGCCTGCCGCGGTCACCGCCGGCCGGCAGGCGGGCGACGGTCGACCCGAGCGGGGCCGACGGCCGGGCTCTGCGCGTGCCCCCGGTGCGACTCGAACGCACACTGCGCGGGTTTTGAATCCGCTCCCTCTGCCGATTGGGGTACGGGGGCGTGCCGGACACCACACGTCCGGCGGCGGTACCGGCAGCCTAACGGGCAGGCCTGGGGCGCCCGGCATCGCTAGGCTCTCCGCCCGTGAGCAGCGAGCCGACACGGGTGGTCATCGCCGAGGACGAGGCGCTGATCCGCCTCGACCTCAAGGAGATGCTGGAGGAGGAGGGCTACGTCGTCGTGGCCGAGGTCGGCGACGGCCAGCAGGCGGTCGACCGTGCCCGGGAGCTCACCCCGGACCTCGTCATCCTCGACATCCAGATGCCGGTCCTGGACGGCCTGTCCGCCGCGGAGCAGATCGCGGCCGACCGGGTGGCCCCGGTCATCGTGCTCACCGCCTTCAGCCAGCGGGAGCTGGTCGAGCGGGCGCGCGACGCCGGCGCCATGGCCTACCTGGTCAAGCCGTTCTCCAAGAACGACCTCGTGCCGGCCATCGAGGTGGCCCGGGCCCGGTTCGCCGAGCTGGCGGCGCTGGACGGCGAGGTCCGCACGCTGGAGGACCGGCTGGAGGCCCGCAAGGTCGTGGAGAAGGCCAAGGGCGTGCTGATGACCCGACAGGGGATCACCGAGGCCGAGGCCTTCCGGTTCATCCAGCGGACGGCGATGAACGAGCGGACGTCGATGAAGGCGCTGGCGCAACGGATCCTCGACGAGGGCGTCGCCGCGGAGGGATCCCCGGCCTGACGCCGTCCGTGCCGCCCCGGACGGGGGCGTATGGCCCGTCATCCCGGCGAAACACGGCAGATCACGACCTCATCACGGCTTTCCCGTGGCGGTCCGGTTGGACCTACCCAGCGGTTACCTTCGCTCCACTCAGTGGCCCGGGGGCGGCTCCTGCCGTCTCGCCGGGTCTCGGATCGACGCAATCATCCTGGGAGTTCATTGATGCGCACTGGCAGGAACGCCCGCGGCATCGCCGTGACGAGCGTTGCGCTGATCGCGCTGGCCGCCTGCGGCGGCGGCGACGACGACGGTGGCGACGACAACGGTTCGGGCGGCGGCGGTGACGGTGGCGCCGCGAGCGGCGGCGTCAACATCTACGGCTCCGACGGCAACATGGGCAGCCCTCTGGGCGACCAGTTCAGCACCCCCGGCGACCTCGCCGGCATGCAGGGCACCACGCCGCTGACCGACCTCGGCGACGAGTTCAAGGCCCGGCTCGACGCGATCGACCCCAACCTCGGCGGCACGTACAACTACGCCGGGGAGACCTACGACGCGTTCGTCCTCATCTCCCTGGCCGCGCAGGCGGCGGGCAGCAGCGAGGCGACCGCCTTCGCGCCCTACATCAACGGCCTGACCTCCGGTGGCGACAAGTGCACCGACTTCGCCTCCTGCCTGGAGATCCTCAACTCCGGTGGCAACGTCGACTACGACGGCGCCTCGGGCCCGCTGGACTTCACCGAGGCGGGCGAGCCCGCGGTGGCCTCGTTCGGTCTGCTGACCTTCGGTGACGACAACCAGATCGACGACTCGCTGACCGAGTTCCAGGTCACCGGCGACGAGACCCTGGCGGCCGGCGACGAGGGCGCGCCCGCCCCGGTGCCGGCAGGTGCCACGGGCGACCCGCTGATCATCGGCACCCTGCTCCCGCTGACCGGCTCGCTCGCCTTCCTCGGCCCGCCCGAGGTCGCCGGCGCGAAGCTGGCCCTGCAGGACGTCAACGACGCCGGTGGCGTGCTCGGCGCCCCGGTGCAGCTGATCGAGACCGACTCCGGTGACACCTCCACCGACACCGCGAACACCAGCGTCGACCGCCTCCTGGCGGCCAACGCCGACGCGATCATCGGTGCGGCGTCCTCGTCGGTCAGCCTGACGGTCATCGACAAGATCGTGAACGCCGGTGTCCTGCAGATCTCGCCGGCCAACACGTCCGACCAGTTCACCGACTACAACGACCAGGGGCTGTACTTCCGCACCGCGCCCCCGGACCAGCTCCAGGCCATCCCGCTGGCCGACCTGGTGCTGGCCGACGGCAACAGCCGGGTCGGGATCCTGAACCTCAACGACGCCTACGGCACGGGCCTGGCCGACAACGTCTCGGCCAACCTGGTCGACGGTGGTCTCTCCGAGGACGACATCCTCGCGATCACCTACGACCCGAACGCCTCGTCGTACGACTCCGAGGTCCAGCAGATGGTGGAGTTCGACCCGGACGCCATCATCGTGATCGGGTTCGACGAGTCGGCCCGCATCATCCAGGAGCTCAACGCGCAGGGCATCGGCCCCGCGGGCGAGTGACCCCGTCGGCGCCCCGTCCTCGCGGGCGGGGCGCCCGACCGGCACGGCCTGCATGACCGGCAGCGGCCCGGCACCGACCTCGGTGCCGGGCCGCTGTGCTGTCCGGCTCCGCGGCGAGCAGCGGCCGGCTCAGCGCTGCAGGCGCTGCCCCTCGGGCGCCCAGTCGGCCGGTCGTCCGGTGTGGTTGGAGAACTCCACCGACCAGCGCCACCAGCTGCGGTCCGGGGCGTGCTCCCAGGCGGTGAGGACGCCGACCTCGCCGCCGGGCAGCAGGACGGGCAGCCCCAGGTGCCCGTCGTCCGGCCAGATCTCCGCCCGGGTGAAGCCGCCGCCGTCGCGGGTGAGCAGCGTGACGGGCGAGTAGTCGCCGTCCCGGTCGAGCTCGGCCTCGGCCACCGGCTCCCCGGCGTCGGTGGTGACCCGGACCCGCAGCAGCCCGGGGGCGGCGTGCACGAGGACGCGGGAGAACCCGCTCGCCGTGGTCGCCCGGGCGAACTCCAGGCCGTTCATGCCGCCGTCGCGGCTGCGCAGTTCCCAGCTCCAGTTCACGCGGGACCCCATACCCCGACGGGGGGGGGGGGGGGGGGGGGGGGGGGGGGGGGGGGGGGGGGGGGGGGGGGGGGGGGGGGGGGGGGGGGGGGGGGGGGGGGGGGGCGGGG
>NZ_JBJGZO010000044.1:0-37930 GCF_054050575.1 Blastococcus sp. SYSU D00868 | reverse complement strand
CCGACTGAGGCGCGGGCCCCGCCGCCGCGGCGGCGGGGCCCGCGCCTCAGTCGGCCGACGGGCCCAGCCGGCCGACGCAGCCGCCGGAGAGCTCCCGGTCGATGCGCCCGGCGCAGCTCGAGCCGAACCACTCGTAGAAGTCGTCGACGGGCGTGCTCCAGTACAGCGCGTCGCAGGAGCCCATGTCGCCGTCGGCGCAGTCGCGGGCGTCGGCGTCGAATCGGCGGTCGTACAGGTGGCTGCCCTCCGGCGGCGCGGGGAGGGCCTCGCCGTCCTGGTAGTACCGCTCGCCCCACGGGCTCTGGCCGAGGTAGGTGCCGCTGCCGGAGGCGCCCGGCGCGTAGGGGTCGGCGGCGAACGGGCTGCGGCCGCTCCCCGTCCCGGAGGTGCCGACGACGACGGCGGCGACGAGCGCCAGCAGCGCGGCCGGCACTGCGACCGCGGCCAGCAGCCCGCCGGGCAGGCCCGGCCCGCGCGGCGTCACCCAGCGCGCCGACACCGGCGACCAGACGGGCGCGGCCGCCGCCGTCCCGGCGTCGGCGAACCAGGCCGCCGCGGGCGGGCGGGTCAGCAGCACCAGCCGGACCACCGGCATCGCGGCGACCGCCATCCCGGCGAACAGCACGCCCACCGCGCCCGGGCCCGACCCGTCGGCGGCGAGCCCGACGGCGGCCCACAGCGCGAGGACGGCGAGCAGCCCCAGCTCGACCCCAGTCGCGATCCGGACCAGGCGCAGGCCGGTGCGGCGCAGCAGGGCCAGGCCGCCGACCAGCAGCAGCGCCGCCACCGCGGTGGTGGCGAGCACGGACAGCAGCGGGGCCGCGACGCCGTCCACGCCGTCGCCCCCGCCGATCACGGCGACCCACACCACGGCGAACAGCGCCAGCAGCCCGCCCTCGACCAGCGCCAGGACGGCGGAGGCGGTCACCGCGCCGGGGCGCGCCGGGACCGGCGCGGCCGGCGCCGGCGGGGGAGCGGCGTGCCCGTACGGCGCCCACGCGGTGCCGAACGGCTGGCCCAGCGGCGGGTAGACGACCTCGTACTCCACCTCGCCGGGCTCCGGCGGGGCGGCCCGGTACGGGTCGTACGGGTCGGTCATCGGCGGTCCACCCCGTTCTCGCGCGGAGGAACGGGCGCCGTCCCTCCCCGGGCCAGCTTCCGTCGCCCGCCGGGAGCGGTCAATCGGCCCCGCCGCGAGCGGCCGCCCGCCGCCGGTGGACCGCCTCGACCGCCCAGCCCAGCACCACCCCGATCGCGGCGCCCGTGCCGTTGGTGACGACGTCCCGGACGCTGGAGTCCCGGCCGGGTCCGAGGCCCTGGTACAGCTCCACCGACGCCGAGACCACGACGCACAGCAGCCACAGCGCCAGCCGCCGGGCCCGGGGGAACGCCAGGCACAGCAGCAGCCCCACCGGCACGAACATCACCACGTTGGCGCCGGCCTCGACGGCCCGGGGCGACAGCGTGCCGCCGGAGAGGTCGACCACGGTCCGCAGGCCGGCGTTGAACAGCCCGTCCGGCCGCTGCCCGAGGGTCACCGCCGCGACGCCCACCAGGTAGAGGGCGAGCGCGATGCGCGCCCCCCGGACCATCCCCGCACGGTAGCCCGGCGGCGCGCCGGAACCCCTTGCCCGCGCCGCGCCGGTGACCCAGGGTCGCGCGGTCCGCGGGCGGAGGGAGACCGGAGATGGTGCGGGGGACGACGGCGGGGCTGCTCGCCGTGGCGCTGGGGCTGGCCGCGTGCGGCGGGCCGCCGTCCCTCCCCGACGCCGCCGCGCACGTCGAGGTCGAGTCGGTCACCGAGGTGCGGCTGAACGGCGACGGCCGCGCCGTCCTCACCTTCTCCTCCGAGGAGAACCACGGCTACCTCGTCTACGCCGTCGGGGCGACGGCGGCGTTCGCCAACTCCGGCGAGGTCGAGGCGGGCGTGGAGCTGACCTGGTACAGCCTGCCGGAGTCGGAGGCGGAGATCGTCGTGCGCGGCGAGCCGGACGCCGAGGTGCTGGTCTCGCTGCAGCTGCTCGACGGCGCGGACGTCCCGCTCGGCGGCAGCACGGTCCAGGAGCTGGCCATCGGCGACTGCGCGAACCACTGGCTGAACACCGGCGGCGTCGACGAGCTGGTCGCCGTCCTCACCGGGGACGTGGACCGGCTGACCTCCGAGCAGGGCTACGTGTCCAGCCAGGAGGAGCGGATCGAGCAGCGGGCCGACGCCGACGGCAACCCGGTGTTCACCACGACCGGCTCCGACGGCTTCAGCTACCGGGTCTGCAACACCAGCGACGCGCCGGCGTCCTACGAGCTGCGCACCGCCGAGCAGCTCGAGCCGGGCGAGGAGGCGACGCCGCCGCCCAGCGTCGACGGGCAGCCCAGCGTCAGCGGCACCGTGCCGGCCGGGGAGGTGCGGGTGCACCGGGTGTTCGTCCCGGCCGGGTACGAGGCGCTGGTGCTGGTCGAGCCCGACCCGGAGTTCGACGTCGAGTTCCGCTCCTACGACGCGGGCGGCGGATACGGGCACCTGGCCAGCGCCATCCGCGGCGAGGCGGAGTACGTGCACGAGTACGGCGACGAGCCCGCCGGCAGCACCGCGCTGCTCCTGGTGGGGCACGACCCCGACACCCCGATGTCCGCGGTCGGCAGCTACACGATCACGATCACCTGAGCCGGGGACGGCCCGGGGACGGGAGCGGCTCGGATCTCGAGGGGCCGGATCCGGCGCGCGGTGGCAGCATCTGCTGGGTGAAGACCTGGCTCGACGCCTGGCCGGTGTTCCGGCAGCTCACCGGCTCCGACCCCCTGGGGCGGGGCAAGGCCGCGCGCAGCAGGGCGACCGAGCAGGTCGTCAGCCGCACCGCCACCGCCGACTCCGTGGCGAAGAGCGTCTGCCCCTACTGCGCCGTGGGCTGCGCGCAGAAGGTGTACGTCGAGGACGGCCGGATCACGCAGATCGAGGGCGACCCGGACTCGCCGATCAACCGCGGGCGGCTGTGCCCGAAGGGCGGCGCCAGCAAGCAGCTGGTCACCAGCCCGACGCGGGTGACGAAGGTCCGCTACCGCCGTCCGTACGGGACGGAGTGGGAGGACCTCGACCTCGACACGGCGATGGAGATGATCGCCGACCGCGTGCTCGAGGCACGGCGCAAGGGCTGGCAGGACGAGGACGGCGGCCGGCGCGTCAACCGGACCATGGGAGTAGCGAGCCTCGGAGGGGCGACCCTCGACAACGAGGAGAACTACCTCATGAAGAAGCTGTACAGCGCCCTGGGCGCGATCCAGATCGAGAACCAGGCGCGCATATAGCACTCCTCCACGGTGCCCGGTCTGGGTGCCTCGTTCGGTCGTGGCGGTGCCACGAACTTCCTGGAGGACCTGGCGAACTCCGACTGCATCGTCATCGAGGGTTCGAACATGGCCGAGTGCCACCCGGTGGGCTTCCAGTGGGTGATGGAGGCCAAGGCGCGCGGCGCGAAGATCGTGCACATCGACCCGCGGTTCACCCGGACCAGCGCGGTCGCCGACCTGCACGTGCCGCTGCGGGTGGGCACCGACATCGCCTTCCTCGGCGGGCTGATCCGGTACGTGCTGGAGAACGACCTCTACTTCCGCGAGTACGTCGTCGCCTACACCAACGCCGCGGCGCTGGTGAGTGAGGACTTCGTCGACACCGAGGAGCTCGACGGGCTGTTCTCCGGCTTCGACCCGGCGAACAACAACTACGACGAGTCGAGCTGGCAGTACCAGCCGGAGGAGCCGCCGCACTCGGGCTCCGACGACCCGGCCGGGGCCGCCCGGCAGGACGCCAGCGACGAGCACCCCGACGTCCGCAAGGCCGACCGCGCGCAGGCGGCCGGCAGCGGCGGCCCGCCGATCCCGGCCAAGCCCAAGCGGGACGAGACGCTGCAGCACCCGCGCACCGTCTTCCAGGTCCTCAAGCGGCACTTCGCCCGCTACACCCCGGAGATGGTCGCCGAGGTGTGCGGCATCGAGCCGGCGGTGTTCGAGCAGGTCGCGCGCTGGGTGACCGAGAACAGCAACCGCGACCGGACGACGGCGTGGGTCTACTCGGTCGGCTGGACCCAGCACAGCGTCGGCGCGCAGTACATCCGCACCGCGTCGATCCTGCAGACGCTGCTGGGCAACATCGGCCGGCCCGGCGGCGGGATCCTGGCGCTGCGCGGGCACGCGAGCATCCAGGGCTCGACCGACGTCCCGACGCTGTTCAACCTGCTGCCCGGCTACCTGCCGATGCCGCACGCGCTGCAGCACCAGACGCTGGACGAGTACTGCGCGGACGCAGCCGGCAAGGCCGGGTTCTGGGGCAACAAGCGGGCCTACACGGTCAGCCTGCTCAAGGCCTGGTTCGGCGACGCCGCGCAGCCGGAGAACGACTTCCGGTTCGACTGGATCCCGAAGATCAACGGCGACCACAGCTCCTACCGGACGATCGCCGACATGATCGAGGGGAAGGTCTCCGGCTACTTCCTGGTCGGCGAGAACCCCACGGTCGGCCACCCCAACGGCCGGATGAACCGCTTCGGCCTGGCCAACCTCGACTGGCTGGTCGTCCGCGACCTGCAGCTGATCGAGTCGGCGACGTTCTGGCAGGAGTCCCCGGAGGTCGAGACCGGGGAGCTGGCGCCGGAGACGATCGGCACCGAGGTGTTCTTCATGCCCGCCGCCTCGCACGTGGAGAAGGAGGGCACCTTCACCCAGACGCAGCGGCTGCTGCAGTGGCGGGAGAAGGCGGTCGAGCCGCCGGGCGACGCCCGCAGCGACCTGTGGTTCTACTACCACCTGGGCCGGATCCTGCGATCCCGGCTGGAGGACTCCACCGACCCGCGGGACCAGGCGCTGCTGCACATGACCTGGGACTACCCGCTGCACGGGGAGACCCAGGACCCCGACGCCGAGGCCGTGCTGCGCGAGATCAACGGCACCGGGCCGGACGGGCGGGCGCTGTCGACCTACATGGACATGGAGGACGACGGGTCGACCACCGGCGGCTGCTGGATCTACTGCGGCGTCTACGCCGACGAGGTCAACCAGGCCGCGCGGCGCAAGCCGGCGAAGGAGCAGGGCGCCGTCGCCTCCGAGTGGGGCTGGGCCTGGCCGCTCAACCGCCGGATGCTCTACAACCGCGCCTCGGCCGACCCCGACGGCAGGCCCTGGTCGGAGCGGAAGAAGTACGTGTACTGGGACGAGGCGGCCGGCGAGTGGACCGGCCCCGACGTCCCGGACTTCGAGAGGACCAAGCGGCCGGACTACGTGCCGCCGGAGGGCGCGAAGGCGCAGGACGCGCTGGCCGGCAACGACCCGTTCGTCATGCAGGGCGACGGCAAGGCGTGGCTGTACGCGCCGGCCGGCCTGGTCGACGGGCCGCTGCCGACGCACTACGAGCCGGTGGAGTCCGTCGTCGAGAACGCCTTCTACAAGCAGCAGGCCAGCCCGACGGTGGAGCGCATCGAGGGGCCGTGGAACCGGGAGAACCCCTCGCGCAGCGAGGTCTTCCCGTTCCAGGTGACCACCTACCGGCTCACCGAGCACCACACCGCCGGCGGGATGAGCCGCACGCTGCCCTACCTGTCGGAGCTGCAGCCGGAGTTCTTCGTCGAGGTCAGCCCCGAGCTGGCCGCCCTGCGCGGGCTCACCCACGGCGACTACGCGACGCTGGTCAGCACCCGGACGGCGATCGAGGCGAAGGTGCTGGTCACCGAGCGGATGCGGCCGATCCGGCTGCGCGGCGGGCAGGTCGTGCACCAGATCGGCATGCCCTACCACTGGGCGTACAGCGGCATCTCGACCGGCGACTCGGCCAACGACCTGCTGGGCATCGCCCTCGACGCGAACACCCACATCCAGGAGGACAAGGTCAGCACCGCCGACATCGTCCCGGGCCGGCGTCCGCGCGGGCCCGAGCTGCTCGAGTTCGTGGAGGGCTACCGGCGGCGCGCGGGCGTGCAGTCGGGGCGGGTCGGCGTGAACGGCCGCGCCCCGGTGGAGTCCTCGACCGGCCACACGGAGACGGGCTCGTGACCGTCGCCGGGATCAGGTCACCTGATCGTGGCGCGTCCTCCCTCACGGTGTGCGGTGAGGGAGGACGCGTTGCGGGGAGGGAGGACGACGGCGACAGGGGAGGGAGGCCGGCATGACCTCGATCAGCTCGGCGAGCCCGGCGTTCACCGGCCGCGACCCGCACAACCGGCTGTACGGGCCGCTGCCCGACGTCCAGGCCGAGGCCGGTTACGAGGAGGGCCACCCGAAGCGGGTCGGCTTCTTCACCGACACCTCGGTGTGCATCGGCTGCAAGGCCTGCGAGGTCGCCTGCAAGGAGTGGAACACGCTCCCGATGGACGACTCGCACGGCACCCGCGACGTCATCGGCCTGTCCGGGATGTCCTACGACAACACCGGCCAGCTCGGCGCGAACAGCTGGCGGCACGTGGCGTTCATCGAGCAGGTGCGCACCGTGGACCTGCCGATGCCCACCTTCGGCCGGCCCGGCGACGACCGGCAGGGCAGCGGCCCCTCGCCCGCCGAGGCCGGGGACGACGTCAGCCTGGCCAACGCCCAGCAGAGCGTGCTCAACGCCGAGGCGCTCAGCGAGTTCGACCCGCAGACCGGGCAGAGCGGCACCGACAAGCAGGTGCGCTGGCTGATGAGCTCCGACGTCTGCAAGCACTGCACGCACGCCGGCTGCCTCGACGTCTGCCCGACCGGGGCGCTGTTCCGCACCGAGTTCGGCACCGTCGTCGTCCAGGGCGACATCTGCAACGGCTGCGGCTACTGCGTGCCCGCCTGCCCGTACGGGGTGATCGACCGCCGCGAGGACGACGGCCGGGTCTTCAAGTGCACGATGTGCTACGACCGGCTGACCGACGGTCTGATGCCGGCCTGCGCGACCGCCTGCCCCACCCAGTCGATCCAGTTCGGCGACCTCGACGAGCTGCAGGCCCGCGCCGACGCCCGGCTGGCCACGCTGAAGAGCCAGGGCGTGGAGACCGCGCGGCTGTACGGCCGGGACGAGGACGACGGCGTCGGCGGCAACGGCGCGTTCTTCCTGCTGCTCGACGAGCCGGAGGTCTACGGGCTGCCGCCGGACCCGGTGGTCACCACCCGGGACCTGCCGGCGATGTGGAAGGCCGCGGGCAAGGCGGCGGCGATGATCGTCGGCGTCGCGGTGACCGCCGTCCTCGGCTCGAGGCGGCCCCGGTGAGCGCGACCGAGGGCGTCGCGACGCCGGGCGGAGGCTGGCGGCGGGCCGACGGCCCGCCGGCGGAGGCGCGGGGGAGGAAGCGCCGTCGCACGGGGGGACGGCGCGGCGGCCGCGGCGAGGTCGCCATGGTCGACGACGTCGAGTTCACCTCGTACTACGGGCGGCCCATCATCAAGCCGCCGGTGTGGAAGACCCCGGACGTGCCGCTGTACCTGTTCCTGGGCGGCGCGGCCGGGTCGTCGTCGGTCCTCGGGGCCCTCGCCGACGTGACCGGCCGGCCGGCGCTCGCGCGGGTCAGCCGGTTCACGGCCGGCGGCGGGGCGGTGCTGTCGGTCGTCTACCTGATCCACGACCTGGGCCGGCCCGAGCGGTTCCTCCACATGCTGCGGGTGTTCAAGCCGACCTCGCCGCTGTCGGTCGGCACGTACATCCTGTCGCCGTTCGGCGCGGCGGCCGGGGCGACGGCGGCGGTCGAGCTGCTGGGCTGGTTCCCGCGGCTGAAGCGGTTCGGCGGGGTGGTCTCGGCGCTGTTCGGCGGGCCGCTGGCCACCTACACCGGGGTGCTGCTGGCCAACACCGCCGTGCCGTCGTGGCACGCCGCGCACACCGAGCTGCCCTACCTGTTCGGCGGCTCGGCGATGGCCGCCGGCGGCGGGATCACCATGGCGTTCACGCCCGTCGAGGAGGCCGGGCCCTCGCGGAAGACGGCGGTGGCCGGCGCGGCGATCGAGCTGGCCGTGATGCACCGGGTGGAGAACGGGCACGGCATCGTCAGCGAGCCCTACCACGAGGGCCGGGCGGGGCTGCTGCTGCGGATCGCCAAGGGCTGCACCGTCGCCGGGGCGGCGCTGACCGTGCTGGCCGGGCGCCGCCGGACCGGGGCCGTCGCCTCGGGCGTGCTGCTGGCGGCCGGCTCCCTGCTGACCCGGTTCGGGGTGTTCGACGCCGGCATGGTCAGCGCGAAGGACCCGAAGTACACCGTCGTCCCGCAGCGCGAGCGGCTGAACGCCCGCACCCAGCCGCACGCCTCCACGATCACCCGCTGAACGGAGTCGCTCGAGCGCGGTCTCCGCGCTCGAGCGACTCCGCTCGGCGTCAGGCGAGCTCGGCGAGGTCGGTGTCGACCATCGCGTTGACCATCTCCTCGAAGCCAACTGTCGGCGCCCAGCCGAGACGGGTCCGCAGGCGGGTCGAGTCGCCGACCAGCGCGGCGGTGTCGGCCGGCCGCAGCAGCGCCTGGTCAGAGCTCACCCGGGGCTCCCAGTCGTCGATGCCCACCCGCGCGAAAGCGATGGCGATCAGGTCGGTGAGCTGACGCGCCTCGCCAGTGGCGACCACGAAGTCCTCCGGCTCCTCGGCGTCGGCAGCGAGCATCATCGCCCGGGTGAAGTCGGGGGCCCAGCCCCAGTCCCGGCAGACGTCGAGATTCCCCAGAGTCAGCTTGTCGGCGCGGCCGGTCGCGATGGCCGCCACGCCGGCGGTGACCCGGCGGACGACGAAGCGGTGCGGACGGCGCGGTGACTCGTGGTTGAACAGGATCAGCGAACTGCAGTGCACGCCCTGCGTCCGGTACATGCCCATGAGCTGGTGACCGACCGCCTTGGCCGCGCCGTAGGGGTTGACCGGGCTGACCGGCGAGGTCTCGTCGATGGGCCGGCCGCCGTCGGACCCGGCGAAGCTCTCGCCGCTGGAGGCCTGGATGAACCGGATCTCCCGTTCCCCGCGGCGGTGCCGGCCTCGCAGGTACTCGAGCACGCCGACGACAGGCCGGGCGTTGGTGTCGAAGGTGATCACCGGCTCGGTCCACGACGCCGCGACGCTGGACAAGCCGCCGAGGTTGAACAGCCGGTCGGGCGCCACATCGTCGATCACGCGGATCAGCGCGGGCAGGTTGCGGATGTCGGCCCGGTGCAGGATCAGCCTGTCGCCGAGCGCGGCCAGGTGCGGCAGCTCGCGCGCCCGGGCCGGTTCACCGCGCACGACGCCGTGTACCTCGTGCCCGGCCGCCACCAGCTGCTCGGCCAGGTACCCGCCGTCCTGCCCGGTGACCCCGGTGATCAGCGCGGTCGACACGTCAGCTGGCCAGGGCGCGCTGCTCCGCGAGGTCGGCGTCGACCATCATCCGGACCATCTCCTCGAACCCGACCTTCGGCTCCCAACCCAGCGTCGCACGCGCCTTCGACGAGTCGCCGATGAGGAGGTCGACCTCCGCCGGCCGCAGGAGCTCGGGATTGAGGACGACGTGGGGCTCCCAGCTGTCGATGCCGACGTGGGTGAACGCGACGTCGAGCAGCTCGCGGATCGAGTGGGTCTCGCCGGTGCTGATCACGTAGTCGTCGGGCTGCTCCTGCTGGAGCATCAGCCACATGGCCTCGACGTAGTCCCCGGCGAAGCCCCAGTCGCGACGCGCGTCGAGGTTGCCCAGATCCACGGTCTTCTGCAGCCCGAGCGCGATGCGAGCCACAGCACGGCTGACCTTGCGGGTCACGAACTCCGGCCCGCGGCGCGGGGACTCGTGGTTGAACAGGATCCCCGACGAGGCGTGCATCCCGTAGGACTCGCGGTAGTTGATCGTCATGTAGTGCCCGTAGACCTTGGAGACGCCGTAGGGCGAGCGGGGCCACAGCAGCGTCGTCTCCCGCTGCGGGACCTCCTGCACCTTGCCGAACATCTCCGAGCTCGACGCCTGGTAGAAGCGAACGCGACCGGGGTCGTCACCGCAGTACAGGCGGGTGGCCTCGAGCATGTTGAGCACGCCCATGCCGGTGACGTCGGAGGTCAGGCGGGCGTTCTCCCAGGAGTAGGCGACGTAGGAGATGGCGCCCAAGTTGTAGATCTCGTCGGGCCGGGCGGCGTGCACCGCGCGCAGCAGGCTGGAGAGATCGGTGAGGTCGCCGTACAGGAGCTTCAGGCCCGGGATCGCCGCGGCGACCTCCACCTTGGGGTTGTTCTGCCCGCGCACGAGGCCGTAGACCTCGTAGCCCTTCCCCAGCAGGAACTCGCTCAGGTAGAGGCCGTCCTGGCCGGTGACACCGGTGATCAGGGCAGTGGGCATGGAACACCTTCCGTCGACGGCTCCCCGACGGGCCGTGGCCCGAGGAGACTAATCGGACGCGGCAGGCCGGAACGCCCGCGGGCGGGGCCGCAACCACCCTTCGGGGCGAGGTGGCATCCGGCTCCCGCACGTATCGTTCGAGGTCACGACGACGACGTCGCATCCTGGACACGGGGGTTGCCGAGCAGATGGCGACAGGCACGTACGCGTCCCGTCGGGCGGTCACGCCGCCGCGGGACCCGGGCCTGACCGGGCTGCCGCGCGACGGGGCGCACCACGTCCGGGGCGACATCGAGGGGCTGCGCGCGGTCGCCGTCCTGCTGGTGATCGGCGACCACCTGTTCGGCCGGCCGGTCGGCGGGTTCGTCGGCGTCGACGTCTTCTTCGTCATCTCCGGGTTCCTGATCACCGGGCTGCTGCTGCGCGAGCACCGCACGGCCAACCGGATCTCGTTCGCCGACTTCTACCGCCGCCGGATCCGCCGGATCCTGCCCGCCGCCCTGCTCGTGCTCGGCGCGACGTCGGTGGCGGCGTCGGTCGTCTTCTTCGGCAGCCGGGCGCGGGAGACCCTGGACGACGCGCTGTGGTCGGCGCTGTTCGCCGGCAACTGGCACTTCGCCCTCGACGGCACCGACTACCTGCAGGCCGAGGGGCCGGTCTCGCCGCTGCGGCACTTCTGGTCGCTGTCAGTGGAGGAGCAGTTCTACTTCTTCTGGCCCGCCGTGATGGCCGTGGTGCTGGCGGCGGCCGGCTGGCGGCGGCGGCACCGGCGCAAGGGCCTCAAGGCGATCACCGCCACGATGCTGCTGCTCGTCGCGGCCAGCTTCTGGTGGGCGCTGCAGGAGACCACGACCGAGCCGACCTGGGCCTACTTCTCCACCTTCTCCCGCGCCTGGGAGCTCGGCGTCGGCGCGCTGGTCGCCATCGCCGCGCCGGCCCTGGCCCGGATCCCGGCGCGGCTGCGGCCGCCGCTGGGCTGGGCCGGGCTCGCCGGCATCGCGCTGAGCGCGTTCGTGATCGACCAGGGGACGCCGTTCCCCGCGCCCGGCGCCGTCCTGCCCGTGCTGGCCACCGCGCTGGTGATCGCCGCCGGCACCGGCGGCGCGACCTACCTGGCGCCGCTGACCAACCCGCTCGCCCGCTACGTCGGCGGGCTGTCGTACTCGCTGTACCTGTGGCACTTCCCGGTGATCGTCGTGCTGGCGGCGCTCGTGCCGGTCGACGCGACCTACTACGCGCTGGTGCTCGCGATCACCGCCGTCGCCTCGATGGCCAGCTACCACCTCGTGGAGCAGCCGATCCGGCGCTCGGACTGGCTGCGACCCGGCGCGGCCCGCCGCCCGCGCGACGCCCGCGGCCGGCGGGCCGGCGCCTGGGCCGCGGCGGCCGCGGTCGCCGGCGTCGCCGCGCTGGCGCTGGTCGCCGGCCAGGCGGTCGGCTGGCCCGGCGGCCGGGACGCCGGCGCGCAGACACCACCGCCCGCGCCGGTCGTCGCGGCGCCGGACGCGGCGGACGCGCCGGATCCCGAGGCCGTCCTGGCCGAGGAGATCACCGCCGCCCTGGGGACGACGGAGTGGCCGGAGCTCACCCCGAGCCTGGACGCCCTCGGCCCCGCGGCGACGGCTCCGGAGTGGACCGAGGACGGCTGCCTCAACGTGCTCGCCGACATCGACGCCTGCCGGTTCGGCGACCCGGCCGCGCCCCGGACGGCGGTGCTGCTGGGCGACTCGGTCGGGATCAGCTGGATGCCCGGCGTCCGGCAGGCGCTCGGCGAGGACTGGCAGGTGCAGAGCCTCACCCTCGGCCAGTGCCCGCAGGTCGACGTGCCGGTGCGCGCCGCGACCGGCATCGACGGCTGGGAGGAGGTCTGCGCCGAGCACCGCGCCTGGGCCGTCGCCCAGCTCCAGCTGCTGCAGCCGGAGCTGGTCGTCGTCGCGTCGGCGGCCAACTCGATCGGCCGGCTGGACTCGGAGGCGACCGGCGAGGCGGCGCTGGCGGAGTGGCGGGCGGGTGTCGCCTCGATGCTCGCCACGCTGGACACCGCGCCGGTGCGGGTCGTGCTGCTCGGCTCCCCGCCGGGTGGGGAGAACCTGCAGGACTGCGCCACCCGGTTCAACGGCCCGCAGGACTGCGTGAGCTCCCCGCCCGCGGGCTTCGACGACTTCGTCGAGGCCGAGCGGCAGGCCGTGGCGGCGTACCGGCCCGCCGCGCTGCAGGCCGCCTGGGTGGACACCCGGCCGTGGTTCTGCGACGCCGCCGACCGCTGCCCGCCGTTCGTCGGGACGGTGCCGGTGTTCGCCGACGGCCTGCACCTGTCGGCCGCCTACTCGACGCGGCTGGCCGCCGTCCTCGCGCCGGTGCTGCTGGGCTGAGCCCGTCGGGCCGGGCGTCGCGGGCGGGGCCGCATCCGCGGCGGGTCCCGCCGGCGAAGGGTCCCGCATGGGGATCCTCGTGCTCGCGGTCCCGGCGCTGCTGGTCGTCGTCCTGGGCTACGCCGCCGGGTACACGGTCGCCGGCTGGTTCGGCGCGGCGCCGCGGGTCGGTGAGGCGGTGGGCTGGGGAACGGGGCTGGCGCTGCTCGTCGCCGTCGTCGTGGCGGGCCTGCGCTGGCGCCGCCGGCGGACACGCCGGATGTGACGGACCTGTCCCGCTATCGACGCTCAGTGATGAGAAGATGACGGAGTGGTGCGAGAGCGGAAGTCGATCGGGCACACGGGGACGACCTGCCCCCTGTGCGGTTCCCGCGGCCTGGTGCTGACCGAGTCGCGGTTCGTGCGGCGCGGGCTGGCCCGGCTGCGGCCGGGCTTCGACGCCGACGCCCGCCTGTACGAGCTGTGCCGCGAGTGCGGCGCCAAGCACGCGGTCGAGCTGGTCGCCTAGGCCTCGCGCGCGGACAGGCCCCAAGACCCCGGGCCTACCGTGGGGTCGTCGGCTCGGCAGGGGGCGGGCGGTCGCCCCGGGGGAGTGCCGGATGAGCGGCTGGCTGTGGGTCCTGCTGGGTGTGGGCGCGTGGATGGTGCTCGCGACCGTCCTCGCGCTGACCGTGGGCGCGGCGGTGCGCGCCGCCGACCGCCGCGAGCGGCGCCGCCGGTCGGCCGGTGAGGACCTCGAGCCCCCGGACGCCGACCGCGGCTAGCCGAGCAGGCCGCGCTCGGCCTTGGCGCGCAGGGCGGTGCGGACGGCGGCGTCGACCCGCTCGGCGAACGCCGGGTCGGCGTCGGCGCGGGCGAGGACGGCGTCGATCATCGCCGTAAGCGCGCCCGGCGTCACGGTGAGCACCAGCGTGCCGCCAGCGGCGAGGAAGCGGACGGCGCGGTCGCCGGGGGCGACGTCCTGCACCGCCTGGGCCGCGCCGAGGTCGTCGGAGATGACGACGCCGTCGAAGCCGAGCTGCCCGCGCAGCAGGTCGGTGACGACGACGGGGGAGAACGCCGCCGGCGCCGCCGGGTCGATGAGCGCGTAGGTGGCCGAGCTTGTCATGACGAACGGCGCGGCGGGCGAGCCGGCCAGCGTGCCGAAGGCGGCCACCTGCTCGTCGTCGCGGGTGGTCACGGTGTCGGTGACGCCGGTGCTGTCGTCGGTGTTGCCCGCGACGCGGCCCAGGCCGGGGAAGTGCTTCACGGTGCCGGTCACCCCGTGCGTGGCCAGCCCGTCGAGGACCGCCCCCGCCGCCGGCACGACCGCCGCCGCCGTCGCTCCGTACTGCCGGCCGTAGTAGCCGATCGGCGCGTTGCCGCGCTCGGTGCCCGCCGGGACGACGTCCACCACCGGCGCCAGGTCCAGGTTGACGCCGGCCGAGGCCAGCGAGGCGCCGAGGCCGTCGGCGAGCGCGGCCAGCTGGTCCGGGGGCAGCGCGCCCTGGTCGTGGGCGGTCGGCAGGTCGGCGAAGCCGGGGCCGGACAGGGTCTGCACGGCCCCGCCCTCCTGGTCGACGGCGACCCACGGCCGCAGCCCCGGCGTCAGGCCGGCCCACGCGCCGGTGACGGCGGCCAGGTCGGCCGCGGCGACGGCGCTGCGCCCGCGCAGGAACACCCCGCCGACGCCGGTGTCGCGCAGCAGCGGCTCGGCGGCCGGGCCGGGGGCGTCGGCGGGCACGCCCACGACGAACAGCTGGGCGACCTGCCGGCGGCGGTCCATCCCGGCCAGCGCCGCGTCGACCTGCGCCTCGCGCGCGGCCGCGGCGGCCGCCTCGGGGTCGGGGGCCGGCGTCGCGGACGGCGCCGCGGACGACGTCCCGCCCGATCCGGACGCCGTCGGGGAGGGCTCGGCCGACCGCGATCCCGACCCGCCGCACGCCGCCAGGACGAGCAGCAGCAGGACACCGAGCGCGGCGACCAGCCGAGAAGCGCCGGAGGAGCCGCTCCGGCGTCTACTCTCTGCGCGCACCGGAACGGCGGCGTCCTGCATCGAGGGGCGCGGCGGGCTCATCGCACGGCGGGGGACGGCACAGTGGCAGGCGACGACGAGAACACGGTGGCCGGGCCGGGCACCGGCGACCGGCCGTGGGCGGTCCCTCCGCGGATGAGCACGGAGTCCACTGTGCACGAGCCCGTCGACGCGTCCGCAGCCGCCGCGCCGACCGTCGTCCCCGCCCCGGCGCCGGCCGCGACGCCCGCCGCGCCGCCCGGCTGGACGGCCCCGTCCTGGTCCCCGCCGCCGGGCGGCTGGCCCGCCGCCTTCGCGCCCGCCGCGCCCGTCCCGCCGCCGGTGCCGGGTCCCGCGTCGGTCCCGATGCCGACCGCGCCGATCGGACCGGCGTACGTGCCGCCGCCCGCCCTGCCGTCCGCTCTGCCGTCCGCTCTGCCGTCCGCGCCGCCGTGGACCCCGCCGCCGTCGGCGGCCCCGCCCGTCGTCCGGCCCGCCGCCGGCCCGCCGCGGCGCGGGGCGGGCTTCGGGATCCTCGTCGGCGTCCTCGTGGGCTGCCTCGTCCTGGGGGCCGGCGCGGCGGCCTGGTTCCTCTTCCTCCGGCCCGACGAGCAGAGCTCGATCTCCGCCCCGGCCCGGGACGACGCCCCGGCCGGCGCCACCGACGTCGCCCGCTCCACGGCGACGGCCGAGGACGACGACGGCGGGGACGACCGCGGGAGCAGCGACCCGGGCAGCCCCACGACGACCTCCGCGCGGCCGACCCCAACCGTGGACCCGGAGACCGCCGCGGTCGCGGAGCTGGACGCGCTGCGTGCGCGGGGCGTCGGCTCGGTCGCCCTCGACGGCCGGTGGGTCGCGCAACTGGCGTCGAAGGCCGTCGGCACCACGGACCCGCTGCAGGTGGCGCAGAACGGCACGCACGTCTTCTACGGCGTCGATGTCCTCGCCGAGCACCGGGCGATCCAGCAGCAGGTCGGCGGCGGCGCGTACGTCTTCGTGCTCTACAGCACCGACTTCGGCCGGCGCTCGGCCGCCCCGGACGGCCGGCCCTACTGGGTCACCCTCGCCGACGGCGGCTTCGGCAGCGCCGACGACGTCCGGAGCTGGTGCGCCGCGGTGTTCCCGGCGCTCACGCCCCAGCAGCTGGCCAACGCCTGTGTGGCGCGGACGCTCGAGCTGCCGCACGACTGACCTCACCCGAACCGCGCGGCGTCCGGCGGGGGAGACCGTCGGCGGCACCCCTCGCCCGTACGCTGCGCGCGCCGCTCCGGCACCGGATGCCGGGCGGCGGATCCCGACAGGAGCCGAGATGTCGCAGGTCGAGCTGACCTGGGGGGTGTCCACCCACGTCGGGCAGCGCAGCGAGAACCAGGACCGGTGCCTCGCGGCGCCGCCGCTGTTCGCCGTCGCCGACGGGATGGGCGGCCACGCCGCGGGCGGCGCGGCCAGCGAGGCCGCGGTGACCGAGCTGGCCGCCGCCTCCGACGGGCCGACCGTCGCCGTGGCCGCGCTGCGCGCGGCGCTCGAGCGCGCCGACGACCGCATCCGCCGGCTCGGCGGCCCCGACCCCGAGCTGGGCGCGGGCACCACCGTCGCGGGGCTGGGGCTGATCGAGAACGGCGGCGGGCTGTTCTGGGTCGTCTTCTCGATCGGCGACTCGCGCGTCTACCGCTGGGCCGCCGGCACCTGGGAGCAGATCAGCACCGACCACTCCGTGGTGCAGGAGCTGGTCGACAGCGGCGAGATCTCCGCCGCGGAGGCGGCCACCCACCCGCAGCGGCACGTCGTCACCCGCGCCCTCGGCCTCGGGCCGGGCTGCGAGGCCGACTACACCGTGCTCCCCGTCGAGGGCGGCGAGCGCTTCCTGCTGTGCTCCGACGGGCTGACCGGCGGACTGCCCGCGGAGCGGATCGCCGAGGCCGTGGCCGGCGGCGGGGACCCGCAGGAGGTGGCGGAGCGGCTCGTGGACGACGCCGTCGCGGCCGGCGCGGACGACAACGTCTCGGTCGTCGTCGTGCACGCGCACCGGCGGGAGGCGGCGGCGGCCGGGGCGGACGTCGACGCCGAGGCCGTCACCGTGCCCCGGCTGCCGGCGGACGGGGCGCGGGCGTGACCGCCCCGGGGACCTGGCGCTACCGGCCGGGACCGCACTGGGCCGTGGTCGGCCCGCGGGCGGCGGTGCTGCTGGTCGGGGAGTCGGCGTTGCCGCTGGCCGAGCGAATCTGGCCGCTGCTGGCGGGCCCGCAGGCCGCGGCGGACCGGGTGCTCGACGAGATGGCCCGCGACGGGCTGGCCGGCCTGCCGTCGTTCGCGCTGGTCGAGACGGCGGACGCGGGCGTCCGGCTGCTGGTCCGGGGCACCGCCCTGGCCGGGCTGCGCCCGGCCGACGGCGCGGCCGAGCGGGTGCTGGACGGCGCCGGGTTCCGGTCCTGGCGCGAGGACGTCGTGCACGGCGTGGCGTCCGCGGTGCTCTCCGTGGCCGACGAGGCGCCGACCGGCGGGGAGCTGCCGGTGGTCGGCGGGATCGTCCGCGCGGCCGGGCTCGCCCTGGTGCTGGACGGGGAGCTCGCCGCGGCGCAGTCCCCGTCGGCGACGGCGACCGAGGAGGCCGCCCCGGGTCCCGCGGCGGACCCCGTGCCCGACCCCGTGCCCGACCCCGTGCCCGCGGCGGCCGAGCAGCCCGGCGCCGACGCGTGGGGCCTCGTGCCGCCCGCGGAGCCGCCGGCCCCCGCGGCGGCCGACCCCGCCCTCACCCTGGACCAGGAGTCCTGGGACTCCGAGCGGGGCGCCGGCCCGGCCGGCGAGCGGGTCGCGGAGCCACCCGTCGCGGAGCAACCGGTCGCGGAGCAACCGGGCGCCCGGCCCGCGCCGGCGACGCTCACCTGGGGCCGGCCGACGTCCGCCCCGGACGGTCCGGCGCCCGCCCACGACTCGTACCACGACCTCGTCGCCGGGATGACGGTCCTGGGCAGCGTGGAGGACGCCGCCGTCCGCGGCGCCGACGAGCAAGGGCCGTCGCCCGCCACCGCGGGTCCGGCGAGCTGGCCGCCGCCCACGACCGCCCCCGTGCCGGGTCCGCCACCACCGGCACCGGTGCCGCCCGCGCCGGTGCCGCCCGCCCCCACCCCCCAGGCGCCCGCGCCGGGGGGCGGCGGCCTGATCAGCAGCATCCCGTTCCTCGGCGGCGCCGCCGGCTCCCCGCCCGCGGCGGCCCCGGTCCCGCCCGCGGCGGCCCCGGTCCTGCCCGCTGCGTCCCCGGTCCCGACCCCGGTGCCGGGCGGCCGGCACGCGCAGCCGCTCGGGCCCGCGGACGACGCGGAGGCCGGGCTCACCGTGGCGCGGGTGCCCGGCCGGGGGGCGGGCGGGCAGACCGCGGGCCCCAGGGCGGGCCTGCTGCGCGCCGTCCTGTGCTCCGCCGGGCACGCCAGCCCGCCCGAGGCGGACGTGTGCCGGGTCTGCGGCGCCGACGTCAGCGCCGCGCCGCAGCAGTGGGTGGAGCGCCCGGTGGTCGGCCGCCTGCGCTTCGACGGGCCGCCGGGGATCGTGCCGGTCGCCGGCCCGCTCGTCATCGGCCGGGCGCCGCGGGCGGACCGGGTCAGCGGGGACGCGGTGCCGACGATGGTCCCCGTCCCGGACGCGGAGGGTGACGTCTCGCGCTCGCACCTGCGGGTGGCGGTCGAGGGCTGGCACGTGATCGTCGTCGACCTGGGCACCACCAACGGCACCGTCGTCACCGATCCGAACGGGGAGAGCCGCCGGCTGCGGCCCGACGAGGAGAAGCTGCTGCTGCCCGGCTCCCGGGTGGTCCTCTCCGACACGGTCGCGTTCGTGTTCGAGGCGCAGCCGTGACCGCGCCGTCGCGCGCCGTCCCGCCGGAGATCCCGGGCTTCGTCGACGGGCGCCCGCTGGGCTCCGGGGGCTTCGCGGAGGTGTTCCTCTACCGCGAGCTCATGCCGGAGCGGGACGTCGCCGTCAAGGTGCTCGGCGAGCGGCTCGGGGACGACGCGAGCCGGCGGCAGTTCGTCGCCGAGGCCAACCTGATGGCGTCGGTCGCCAAGCACCCGGCCGTGCTCGACATCTACCGGTACGCCGTGACCGGCGACGGCCGGCCGTTCATCGTGATGCCGTACTGCTCCCGCTCCGACCTGGCCCAGCAGGTCCGGCGGCAGCCGCTGTCGGTCCCCGAGGCGCTCAGCATCGGCATCCGCATGGCCGGCGCGGTGGAGACCGCCCACCAGCTCGGCATCCTGCACCGCGACATCAAGCCGGCGAACATCCTGGTCACCGACGCCGGCGACCCCGCGCTGACCGACTTCGGCATCTCGGCGACCCTGCACGACTCCGCGGGCATCGAGGGGCTGTCGGTGCCCTGGTCGCCCCCGGAGGTGCTCGACGACCCGGCTTGCAGCAGCCGGCAGAGCGACGTCTACTCCCTGGCCGCCACCGTCTGGCACCTGCTGGCCGGGCACTCGCCGTTCGTCGTCCCGGGCGGGCAGAACGACGTGCCCACGTTGGTCCGCCGGATCACCGAGGACCCGGTGCCGCCCATCGGCCGCGGCGACGTCCCGCCGCGGCTCGAGCGGCTGCTGGCCCGCGCCATGGCCAAGGACCCGGCGCTGCGTCCGGCCACCGCCCAGGAGCTCGGCCGCGACCTGCAGGCCATCGAGGGCGAGGAGGGCTACGCCGAGACGCCGCTGCGCGTGCTGCCGGCGCCGGCCGGGCGGACGGCGCCGTCGGCCGCCGCGGTCCCTCGTCCCGCCGTGGTGCCGGACGCGGACGCGTCCCCCACCATCGGGCCCGGGACCTCCCGGACCCCCGGATGGACGGCGCCCCCTCCCGCGACCCCGCCGCCGCTCGCCCCCGCGCCCGCGTTCGCCCCGCCCGGGACCCCGGCCGCCGCGCCCGCCGAGGAGCGCACCCAGGACCGGTCCGGGCAGCCCCCGGTCGAGCAGACCGTGCACCGCCCGGCCGTCCCCGCGCCGGAGCCGCCGGCGGCCGAGCCGGAGCGGCGCCGCGGCCGGCTCGGTGCCGTGCTCGTGGCCCTCGCCGCGGCCGTGGTTGCCGCCGGCGTCGTGCTCGCCGTGGTCCTCGGCGGGAGCGACGAGGAGCCGGCGTCCCCGGAGCAGACGGCCACGGCCGCCCCGACGCCGCTGGCCGCCGTCGTCCCCACCCCCGAGCGGCTGGCCGGTGTCCGGCAGCCGGACGGCACCGTGCTGTTCACCTGGACCAACCCGGAGCCGGCCGACGGCGACCTGTGGCTGGTGCGGCGCGTGGACACGGCCGCCCCGACGGTCGAGCGGGTGGGCGACCCGGCGCTGGTGGTCAGCGGGCTGCCGGCCGGGCAGCAGGCCTGCATCGAGGTCTCGCTGGTGCGCGCGGACGGGCGCGCGTCGGTCACCCCGGCGCGGGGGTGCGCCGGATGAGCGAGGCCGCCGGGGAGGCCCGCGCGGCGGTGGTGTTCTGCGGGGAGCGGCACGACCTGCGCCCGGGCGCCGCGTTCACCATCGGCCGGGACGCCGACCTCGTCGTCGACGACGACAACCCGTTCCTGCACCGCCGGCTGCTGAGCATCGAGCAGACCGGGGGGCTGTGGTGGCTGGCCAACACCGGGGCCCGGCTGACCGCGACGGTCAGCGACCGCGACGGCCTGCTGCAGTCGTGGCTGGGCCCGGGCGCGGCGGTGCCGCTGGTGCTGCCGCACACCGTCGTCCTGTTCACCGCCGGCCCGACCACCTACGAGGTCGAGGTGCTGGTGCCGGCCACCTACGTGCCCGTGGGCGCCGCACGCGACGCCGGTGACGGCGCGACCACGCTGGCGCCGCCGGTGCTGACCCCCTCGCAGTACCTGCTGGTGCTCGCCCTCAGCGAGCCGCTGCTGCGGCAGGCCGTGGGCGGCCGCGCCGAGATCCCCACCAACGTGGAGGCGGCCCGCCGGTTGGGCTGGGCGCTGACCCGGTTCAACCGCAAGCTGGACAACGTCTGCCAGAAGCTGGCCCGCAGCGGGGTCCGCGGGCTGCACGGCGCCCGGGCGCGCTGGCCAGCGGGCGCCGGGCGCGGCTGGTGGAGTACGCCGTCAGCAGCCGGCTGGTCACCGCCGACCGGCTGCACCTGCTCGACGAGCCGCAGCACGACCCCGTCGACGACGCGTGACGGTCCGGTCCGGCCCGCGGGAGGCGTACGGGCGGGACCGGTGGGACGGGATGGTCCAGCGGGGCGCGACTCGGGTCCGCTGCGTTCCGCAACCGCGTGGTGACGCCTAGCCTTCCCCCGTCCGGACGGAGGTCCGGGACGGGGGCGGCACGGGGGTCGGGTCATGGCTGGGCTGAGGACCGCGCTGGCGCGTCGCCGCCGCCTCCTCTCCGGCGGCTCGGTCACCCTCGCGGCGCTCACCCTCGCCGGCTTCGCCCTGGTGGACCCGGGCACGCCGACCGCCGAGGTGGAGCTCAACGACGCCGGCGTCTGGGTGACCAACGGCGACGAGCTGCTGGTCGGCCGGCTCAACGGCCAGATCGGCGAGCTCGACGGCGCGGTGGTCTCCCCGGCCGGTGACCCGGACGTCGTCCAGGAGGGCGGCACGGTCTTCGCGGTCGACTCCGGGGGCGGCGCGCTCCAGTCGCTGGACGTGGCGTTCGTGTCCCTCGACGACCCGGTCGACCTGCGCCCGGGCTCGACCGTGGCGCTGGGCGGCGGGCGGCTGGCCGTCACCGACCCGGTCACCGGGGACGTGTGGGTCCGCGACGCGGGGGCGATCGGGGCCCTGGCCGTCGACGAGGACGCGCCGACGCTGACGCTGGGCCCCGAGGCCGTCGTCGCCGTCGGTCCGACCGGCGTCGTCGCCGGCGTCTCCCCCGAGGACGACGAGCTGGTCGTCCTCGACCCCGACGGCGGCACCGCCACGGTGCCGCTGGGCCGCGACGTCGACCAGCCGCAGGTCACCGTCGTCGGCGACCGGGCCGTCGTCCTCGACCCCGAGCGCGCGCAGCTCGTGACCGGCGACGGCGACGTCCTCGACCTCGACGACGAGGGCACCGCGGTGCTGCAGCAGCCCGGCCCGGCCAGCGCCGGGGTCCTGGTCGGCACCGACGCCGCGCTGTGGGAGGTCCCCCTCGACGGCGGGGGCCCCGCCCGGCTGGCCGACGGCACGGGCGGTCCCGTCGCCCCGGTGCGCGTCGCCGGGTGCGCGCACGCGGCGTGGTCGGGCGACCCCAGCTACGCCCAGGACTGCGGCGCGGCCGGCCGCCGTCAGGAGGCGATCCCCGGCGCCGAGCCCGGCGCCCGCCTGAGCTTCCGCGTGAACCGCGACCGGGCCGTGCTCAACGACCTCGACCTGGGCACGGTCTGGCTGCTGGACGAGGACGGGCTCACCGTCGCCGACAACTGGGACGAGGTCCGCCCGCCGGACCCCGACGACACCAACGACGAGCAGTCCGACTCGTTCGACGAGGCCGAGACCCTCGACCGGACCGCGCAGAACCGCCCCCCGGTGGCGCAGGCCGACGCCTTCGGCGCCCGCCCCGGCGTGCCCACGCTGCTCCCGGTCCTGGACAACGACTCCGACCCGGACGGCGACCTGCTGGTCGTCAACGCCGTCCGGGAGCCCGACGCCTCCCGCGGCACCGTGACCGTGGTGCAGGGCGGCAGCCGGCTGCAGTTCACCTCCGCCCCGGGCGCGACCGGCGCGGTGACGTTCTCCTACGCGGTCGACGACGGCCGCGGCGGCGTGGACGAGGCCGAGGTCACGGTCACCATCCGGCCGTGGGACGTCAACGCCGTGCCGCAGCTCAAGCCCTCGGCCCGGGCCCGCACCGTCGTGGTGCTGGGCGGCACCGTGGTGCACCAGGTGCTCGGCGACTGGATCGACCCCGACGGCGACGAGCTCACGCTCGTGTCGGCGACGACCGTCGCCTCCGCGGCGGTGCGCTCGACCGCCGACGGCCTGGTGACCTTCGTCGACGCCGGCACCGAGCCGGGCCTCAAGCCGGTGGCCCTGCGGATCGGCGACGGCATCGCCGAGGTGGACGGCGCCCTCTCGGTCGAGGTGCGCCCGGAGGGCGACCTGCCGCCGACCGCGCGCGGCGACCACGTCACCGCCTTCGCCGGCGAGACCGTCGTCGTCTCGCCGCTGGCCAACGACTCCGACCCCAACGGCGACGAGCTGCGGCTGTCCGCGGTCCCGCCGACCGCCGAGACCGCCGTCGTCCCCGACTACGTCGCGGGCACCTTCGCCGTCTCCTCGGCCCGCGTCGGCACCCACTACCTCGTCTACACGGTCGCCGCCGGCCCGGCGACGGCCGAGGGCCTGGTCCGCCTCGACGTGCTGGCCGGCGGGACGAACACGCCCCCGGTCGCCGTCCGCGACCTGGCCCTGGTCCCGCCCGCCCGGTCGACGACGGTCGACGCGCTGGCCAACGACGTCGACGTGGACGGCGACGTCCTCGTGCTCACCGGGGTCACCGTCTCGCAGGGCTCGGGTCTGCGGGTCAGCGTGCAGGACCACCGCTTCCTCACCATCGCGGCCGACGCGCTGCTGCAGCGGCCGCAGACGATCACCTACACGGTCTCCGACGGCACGGCGAGCGTGCAGGGCGCCGTGGTGGTCCGCAGCGTCCCGCCGAGCGCGACCGACCAGCCGCCGATCACCGCGCCCGACACCGCCACCGTCCGGGCCGGCGACGTGCTCACCCTCGACGTGCTGGCCAACGACAGCGACCCCGACGGCGACGAGCTGACCCTGCTGCCCGAGCTGACCGAGCACACCGGCGGCGGCACCGTGACCGTGGTCGGCAACCGGCTGCACGTGCTGGCCCCGGACGGCGCGGGCACCGTCCGGGCGGTCTACCAGGTCGCCGACCCCTCGGGGCAGCGCTCCTCGAGCCAGGTGACGCTCTACGTCCGCGCCCGCGACGACCAGAACAGCCCGCCGACGCCGAAGCCGCTGACCGGCCGGGTGTTCGCCGGCGGCTCGGCGCGCATCGAGGTGCCGCTGACCGGCATCGACCCCGACGGCGACTCGGTCCGCCTGGTCGGCGTGGGCAGCGCGCCCACCCGCGGCCGGGTGGTGGAGGTCGCCGCCGACCACCTCGTGTACGAGGCCTACGGCGAGACGGGGACCGACTCCTTCACCTACGTCGTCGAGGACGGGTTCGGCGTCCCGGCCACCGGCACGGTGCGGGTCGGCATCGCCCAGCGGCCCGCGGGCAACCAGCCGCCGGTCGCGCAGGCGGACTCGGTGACGACCCGCCCCGGACGCGCGGTGACCGTGGACGTGCTGGCCAACGACGCGGATCCGGACGGCGACCAGCTCGTCATCGGCGGGGAGTTCCCCGAGGCCGGGGACCTCGACGTGCGCCTGTCGGGCACCCGCGTCCGGGTCGTGGCGCCGCAGTCGGGTGAGGTCACCGTCGCCTACACGGTCGAGGACGGCCGCGGCGGCGAGGCGACCGGTTACCTGACCGTGCGCGTGGACCCGGCCGCCCCGCCGCAGCCGCCGGTCGCCGTGGACGACGTCGTGTCCACCGACGTCCTCGTCCCCGGCGCGCCCGTCCCGGTCGCGGTGCTGGACAACGACCGCGACCCCGACGGCTCGGCCGAGGACCTCACCGTCTCGGTCGACGGCGGCGACGCCGTGGCGCGGGTCGACGGCGACGGCCGGGTGCTGGTCACGGCCGCGCCCACCCGGCAGACCGTCCGCTACACGGTCACCGACGTCGACGGCCTGTCCGCCGGCGCCGTCGTCCTCGTGCCGGGTGCGCAGGACCTGCCGCCCCGGCTCCGGGCCGGCCTCGCGCTCGAGGTCGGGGCCGAGGGCGCGACCTGGCAGCTCGACGAGCTCGTGGAGGACCCGGAGGGCGCCGACGTGCGGCTCACCGGGCGGGTGCTCAGCGCCACCCGGTCCGACGGCTCCCCGCTGGCCGAGGGCGCCACCGCCCTGCACTTCACCCCGGCGCCGGGCGTCTACGGCCCGGCCTCGCTGACCTTCGAGGTGACCGACGGGGCCGGGCCCGAGGGGCGGCAGGGCCGCACCGCCGTGCTCACCGTCCCGATCCGGGTCGTCACCGACGTCCCGCAGCCGCCGGCCTTCCCCGGCGCCTCCCTGACCGTGGCCATCGGCGAGGGCCCGGCGACCCTGGACCTCGAGGACCTGGTCACCGACCCCGACGGCGGCACCGTCCGCTTCGGCCGGCCCAACCCGGACCCGGCCGGCTTCGTCAGCTCCCTGGACGGCAACGTGCTCCGCGTCGAGGCGGCGCCCGGCGCCCCCGCCGGCACGGTCGGCCGGCTGATGCTGGCCGTCACCGACGACACGACCGACCCGCAGCCGGCGCCGGTGGACCTGGTCCTGGTGTCCAGCAGCCGCCCGCTGGCGCAGGCCGTCGCCGACACCGCCGTCGCCGACCAGGGGGAGCGGCTCGACGTCGCCGTCCTGGCCAACGACGTGAACCCCTACCCGGGCGAGCCGCTGGTGGTCGAGTCCGCGCGGCGGGTGTCCGGCGACGCCGAGGTCGGGGTCTCCGGCGACCGGGTCACCGTCACCCCGGGGGCGCGCTTCGTCGGCGAGGTCACGGTCGAGTACGTCGTCCGGGACCGCACCGGGGACGCCGCCCGCGAGGTCCGCGGCCTGCTCGCCGTCACCGTCCGCGGCGCCCCGGACCAGCCGGCCGCGCCCACGGTGCTCGAGGTCCGCAACGCCACGGTGGTGCTCTCCTGGCCCTCCCCGGTGGCCAACGGCGCGCCGATCACCGGCTACCGGGTGGAGGGCTCGGGCGTCTCGCAGGACTGCCCGACGACGACCTGCACCATCGCCGGGCTGCGCAACGGCGACACCTACACGTTCACGGTGACCGCCCGGAACGAGGTCGGCGACAGCCCGGCCAGCCCGGCCTCCGGCCCCGCCCGGCCCGACACCCGCCCCGACCCGCCGGCCCCGCCGGCGCTCCGGTTCGGCGACGGCTCGCTCGACGTCACCTGGGCCGCCCCGCGCAACGAGGGCTCGGCGATCAGCGGCTACGACGTGGAGATCTCGCCGGGCGGCGCCGCGGTGCGGGTGGTCGGGACGTCGCACACCTTCACCGGGCTGACCAACGGGCAGAGCTACCAGGTCCGGGTCCGCGCCGTGAACTCGGCGCCGGAGCCCAGCGAGTGGAGCGGCTACTCCGCACCCGAGGTCCCCGCCGGGGTGCCCGACGCCCCGGCGGCCCCGACGGCGGCCCCCGCGGGCGCCGAGGTCGGCGGCTCGGTGCGCGTCTCCTGGACCGCTCCGGCGGACAACGGCGCCCCGATCGACGGCTACCGCCTCGCGATCTACCGCAACGGCGCCCTCGAGGGAACGCAGCAGTTCCCCGGCGGGCAGACCTCGACGGACATCCAGGCGCAGAACGCCAACGACTACACGTTCGCGCTGGTGGCGGTGAACAAGGCCGGTCCCTCCGCCGAGAGCCCGCGGTCCGCGGTCGTCCGCGCCTTCGGTGCGCCGGCGGCGGTCGGCGCGGTCTCCGCGACCCCGGGGGACGGCTCGGCGACGCTGGCGTTCGAGGCGCCCTCGGACAACGGGCAGGCGATCTCCCGCTACGAGGTGCAGGTCAACGGCTCGGGTGCGGCGGCCCTGCCGGCGAACCGGGTGGTGACCGGCCTGTCCAACGGCGCCGACTACTCCTTCGCCGTGCGCGCCTGCAACACCTACTGCGGGGCCTGGAGCGCGCCGTCGAACACGGTCCGCCCGTTCGGTCCCCCGCCCGCGCCCGCCGTGGTCAACGCCTCCGGCTCGTGGAAGACGGTGTCGTTCTCCTGGAGCGCCTCGTCCACCAACGGGCGGCCGATCGCCCGCTACGAGATCAGCGTGGACGGCGGCGGGTGGCAGGACGTCGGCGGCGCGACGAGCTACGGCCCCGTCGGCAACGGCTACTCCCAGTCGCACTCGATCCAGGTCCGGGCCGTCGACTCCGGCGGCCTCGCCGGCCCGGCCCGCGGCGCGACCGGCAACACCAGCAGCCCGACGGTGTCGGTGTACCGCGGCGCCAGCGCGGTGGGCGTGGGCACCTGCACCCACAGCAGCTGCGGCTACATCGTCGTCGAGGTGCACGGCATGCAGCCGGGCAGCTACGAGATCGGCTACGGCTCGACCGCGGCCGCCGGCGGCGACCTCAACGCCACGGACAACTTCATCTCCGTCGACGGCGCGGGCAACGGGGTCCGCGACCGCCCGAAGTACTTCGGGTTCCCGGGCCAGCAGGTCTGGGCGACCGTCGACGGCGTCACCTCCCCCCGCTACACCTGGCCGAACTGACCGGAGCCCCGACATGACCATGACCCCTGACGAGGCCCGCTGGTTCGCCGGCACGGTCGACGCGATCGTCGCCAACGTCGGCCGCGCGGTGCTCGGCAAGGAGCACGTCATCCGCCTGGCGGTGACCTGCCTGCTCACCGAGGGCCACCTGCTGCTCGAGGACTACCCGGGCACCGGCAAGACGTCGCTGGCCAAGTCGCTGGCCAACACGGTGCAGGGCACGCAGAGCCGGATCCAGTTCACCCCGGACCTGCTCCCCGGCGACGTCACCGGGGTGACCGTCTACGACCAGCGGACCCAGCGCTTCGAGTTCCACAAGGGCCCGATCTTCTCCAGCATCGTGCTGGCCGACGAGATCAACCGGGCCTCGCCCAAGACCCAGTCCGCGCTGCTGGAGGTCATGGAGGAGGGGACCGTCACCGTCGACGGCGTCCGGCACGACGTGGGCAGCCCCTTTATGGTCATCGCCACCCAGAACCCGGTGGAGCAGGCCGGCACCTACCGGCTGCCCGAGGCGCAGCTGGACCGGTTCCTCATGAAGACCTCGCTGGGCTACCCCGACCACCAGGCGACCGTGGCGCTGCTGGCCGACGCGAGCACCCGCAGCCGCGCCGGCGAGCTCAGCCCGGTGGTGACCGCCGAGGTGGTGGCGCAGATGGCCGGCCTGGCCGACACCGTCCACGTCGACCCGGCCGTGCTCGAGTACGTCAGCACGATCGCCACCGAGAGCCGCCGCGCGGCCGACATCCGCGTGGGCATCAGCGTCCGCGGCTGCCTGGCCCTCGTCCGCGCCGCCAAGACGTGGGCGGCCGGCCAGGGGCGCCACTACGTGGTCCCGGACGACGTCAAGGCCCTGGTCGAGCCGGTGCTGGTGCACCGGGTGCTGCTCGACCCGGAGGCCGAGTTCGCCGGCCGGACCGCGGCGCAGGTCATGCAGCAGGTCGTCGCCGACATCGCGCCCCCGGCGCAGCGGGCGGCGTGAGCCGGCGCCTCCGGGCGCCGCCGGGGGGCCTTCGGCGACCCGCCCCGGCGGTGGCCCGCGCGTGGGCGGCCGTCCGCGCGTGGACGGCGCCGGTCGCCGGGCGGCTGCGGGGCGGCTGGCTGCGCCCGGCCGGCTGGGGCGTGCTGCTGCTGGCCGCGGTCGCCGGCGGCGCCGGGCTGGCGCTGGGCTGGTCGGAGCTGGTGAGCCTCGGGCTGGCGGCGCTGGTCGCCGTCGCCGGCGCGGCGCTGTTCGCCCTGGGCCGCAACACCTACCGGGTCACGCTCGAGGTGCCGGTCGACCGCGTGGTGGTCGGCGAGCCCGCCGCCGCCCGGCTCGAGGTCGCCAACAGCGGCACCCGCCCGGTGCTGCCGGCCCGGCTGGAGGTGCCGGTCGGGCGGGGGCTCACCGGCTTCGCGCTGCCCCGGCTGGCGGCCGGCGCGGCGCACGACGCGCTGCTGGACGTCCCCACCGCGCGGCGCGGCGTGGTCGTCGTCGGCCCGGTCCGCTCGGTGCGCGGCGACCCGTTCGGACTGGTCGGTCGCACGCTGGCGTGGGGCGAGCCGCACCCGGTGTTCGTCCACCCCCGCACCGTCCGGCTCGACGCCTCGGCCACCGGCTTCCTCCGCGACCTGGAGGGGCAGCCGACCAGCGTCGTGTCGACCAACGACATCTCGTTCCACGCGCTGCGCGAGTACGTGCCCGGCGACGACCGCCGCTACGTGCACTGGAAGAGCACGGCCCGCACCGGGACGATCATGGTCCGCCAGTTCGAGGACACCCGGCGCAACCACCTGGCCATCGCCCTGGACGACCTCGCGGCCGGCTACACCGACGAGGCGGACTTCGAGCTCGCCGTCTCCGTCTGCGGCTCGCTCGGGGTGCAGGCGCTGCGCATGGAGCAGGACCTCACCCTGGCCACGGCGCAGACGCTGCCGACGGGGACGACGACGCGGCTGCTGGACTCCCTGTCCGCGCTCGAGCTCCGCCGGGAGGGCCGCGACTTCGCCGCCGTCACCGAGGGGATGTCGCGGTCGGCGCGGTCGGTGAGCACCGTGGCGCTGGTGACCGGCTCGGCGACCCCGACCGAGGTCGTGCGCCGGGCCGCCGAGCGGTTCGCCCCCGACGTCCGGGTGCTCGCCGTCCGGGTGGGCAGCGGCGCCGAGGCCGCGCACCGCGCCGTCGGCCGGCTGCGCATGCTCACCCTCGGCTCGCTGGACGACCTCCCGCGCCTGCTCCGCCGGGCGGCCGTGGCATGACCGCCCGTCCCTGGGCCCGCGTCGCGGGCGTCGCCGCGCTGTGCGCGCCCGGCCTCGCCGGCTTCCTCGCCGCCTTCGGGACGGCGCGCGGCCCCATCGCCGGCGCCGCCGGCGTGCTCCTCGGTGTCCTGGTCGGCTGGGCCGCGGCGTCCCTCCGCCTCTCCGCGGTGACGACGGCGGCGCTGCTGGTGCTGGCCGGCACCGCGGCCGCCGGCCCGGCCGCGCTGCCGGACACCACCGTGGCCGGCGCCGTCCCCACCCTGGACACGCTGCGCGCCCTGCCGGGCGGGGTCGTGCAGTGCTGGCGCGACCTGCTGACCACCCCCGCGCCGACCGGCGCCGTCGGTCACCTCCTGCTCGTGCCCTACCTGACCGGGCTGGGAGCCGGCGTGCTCGGGGTCAGCCTGGCGCTGCGCTCCCGCCGCCCCGGGTGGGCCGTCGTCCCGGCGCTGGGCGTGCTGGTCACGGCCGTCCTGACGGGCACTGCGACCCCGGTGTCGCTGCTCGCCACGGGCGGGCTGTTCGCCGTCCTCGCCGTGGCCTGGGCGGCCCTCACCGCGCCGGGCGCCACGCTGCCCGCGCCGGGCCGCGCCGCCGCGGGTGTCGCGCTGCTGGCCGTCGCCGGCGCCGCCGGCGGCCTGGCCGGCCCGGCCGTCACCGGGCTGGGCGCCGACCGGCTCGTCGTCCGCGACCTGGTCGAGCCGCCGTTCGACGTCCGCGACCACGCCAGCCCCCTGGCCGGCTTCCGCCAGTACGTCAAGGACGAGCGGGAGACCGCGCTGTTCACCGTGTCCGGCCTGCCCGAGGACGGGCTGGTGCGGCTGGCGACCATGGACGCCTACGACGGCGCCGTCTGGGACGTCGCCGCGGGCACCGGCGGGGACGGCGGCTCGTCGGGCTCCTTCCGCCGGCTGCCCGTCGACACCGCCGACGACGCCCCCGACGCCACGGTCACCGTCGAGGTGGAGGGGCTCACCGGGGTCTGGCTGCCCGTGACCGGGGACCTCCGCTCGGTCTCCTTCGGCGGCGACCGGGCCGACGAGCTCGCCGAGGGCCTGCGCTACAACGCCGAGACCGGCACCGCGCTCGTGGCCGGTGGCCTGCGCGCGGGCGACAGCTACACCTTCGCCGCCGACGTCGTCTCCCCGCCGGCGGCCGGGGAGCTGGCCGGCCGCGCGGCCGCGCCGATCGCGCAGCCGACGGTGGCGGAGGTGCCCACCGTCGTCGCCGCCGCCGCGGACGCCATCGGGGACGCGCAGGGCGCCTACGCCCGCGCGCAGGCCATCGCCGACACGCTCAGCCAGACCGGCTACTTCAGCCACGGGCTGCCGACCCAGGCGACCTCGCGCGCCGGGCACGGCGCCGGCCGGCTCACCGACCTGCTCGGCGCCGAGGTGTGGGTGGGCGACGAGGAGCAGTACGCCGCCGCGGCCGCGCTCATGGCCCGCGCCCTGCAGCTGCCGGCCCGCGTCGTCATGGGCTTCGCGGTGCCCGACGCCGACGGCGGCGAGGTCCGCGGGGACGACGTCACCGCCTGGATCGAGGTCGCCTTCGAGGGCGTGGGCTGGGTGCCGTTCCAGGTCACCCCGGACGACTCCCGGATCCCGCCGGAGCAGGCCCCCGAGCCCGCGCCGCAGCCGAAGCCCGAGACCCAGCAGCCGCCGCCCCCGGTGGAGCAGCCGCCCCCGCCGCTGCCCGCCCGCGGGGACGACGACGGCGACGCCGACGGGGAGTCCTCCGGCCTGCCCGGCTGGCTGGCGTCGGTGCTGGCCGTCGTGGCCTGGGTCGGGGTCCCGCTGCTGGTCCTGCTCCTGCCCGTCCTGGTCGTGGTCGCGCTCAAGGCGCGGCGGCGGCGCCGCCGGCGGCGGACCGGCACGACCGACCAGCGGGTGGCCGCCGGCTGGGCGGAGGTGCTGGACGCGCACGTGGACCGCGGCGCGGACCTGCCACGGGACGCCACGCGCCGCGAGGTCGCGCAGGCGGTCGGCCGGCCGGGCACCGCGGTGCTGGCCGAGCACGCCGACGCCGCCGTGTTCGCCGGCGGCACCGTCACCGAGGACCAGGCCGGCGCCTTCTGGTCGCTGGTGGACTCCGAACTCGCCGACCTCGCGTCCGTGGGCCTGCGCGCCCGCTGGCGCGCCCGCCTGAGCCTGCGCTCCCTGCGGCGGCGGACCGCTCCCAGGAGGACGACGTGAAGCTGAAGCTCACCCTGCTGCGCCCGGGGGGCGACGCCGCCGACCTCGTCGTGACCGTGGAGCCGACCGCGCCGCTGCGGTCGGTGGCCGAGGCGCTGGCCGAGCGGGACCCGCGCGGCGCGGGCGTCAGCTACGCCGGCCAGGTCGGGCTGCGGCTGCACGGGGACGACGGCCGCACCACGCTGCCGCCGCCGGACGCGACGGTCACCGACGTCGCGCTGCGGTCGGGCAGCCGGGTCAGCCTGGCGCCGATCACCGAGTTCCGCGAGGCCGGCCGCGGGGCGCCCGTGGCCACCCTGCGGGTGGTCGACGGGCCCGACGCCGGCCGGGAGTTCCCGCTGCCGCAGGGCACCTCGCTGATCGGCCGGGCGCGCTCCAGCGACGTCCGGCTCTCCGACCCGCTGGTGAGCAAGGAGCACGCCCGGCTCAACGTCGGCGACACCGTCGAGATCGTCGACCTGCGCAGCGCCAACGGCATCCTCGTCGGCGGCGGCCAGGTCGAGCGCGCCGTCCTCGGCCGCGACGACGTCGCCGTGCTGGGCGAGACGACGATCGCCGTCGTCCAGCACCGCGCCGCGGGGGAGGGGCAGGGCGCCGGCCCGACACTCGACTTCAACCGGTCGCCGCGGCTGACCGAGCGCTACACCGGCCGGACCTTCGACGTCCCCGAGGCGCCGACCCCGCCCCGGCCCAGCCGGCTGCCGGTGCTCTCGCTCATCGCCCCGCTGGTGCTGGGCGCGGTCATCTACGCGGTGACCCGCTCGGTGTACTCGCTGCTGTTCGTCGCGTTCAGCCCGATCCTCGGCGTCGGCACCTACCTCGAGGGCCGGATCGGCAACAAGCGCACCCACCGCCGGGCCCGGGAGGCCTGGCGCGCCCAGCTCGCCGAGCTCACCGCCGAGGTCGACGCCGAGCACGGGCGCGAGGCGGCCGTGCGGCGGGCGGAGAACCCGTCGGTCGCCGAGGTGGGGACGGCCGCGGTCCGGCAGACGACGCTGCTGTGGAGCCGCCGCCGGGAGATGCCGGAGTTCCTCCAGGTGCGGCTCGGGCTGGGCCGGCAGGCGTCCCGCAGCTCGGTCGCCGACGACCGCCAGCGCGGCGTGGAGCTGGACCTGCAGCGCGACCGCGAGCAGCTGGTCGCGCACGCCGCGGAGGTGGACGGCGTCCCCGTGGTCGCCGACTTGCGCGGTGTCGGCGCGGTCGGGGTCGGCGGGCACGGCGAGACCGCGGCGGCCGTCGCCCGCGGCCTGCTGGTCCAGCTCGTCGGGCTGCACTCCCCGGCCGACCTTGTCGTGGTGGGGGTCGCGGCGGCCGGCACCGCCCGCCGCTGGGAGTGGCTCAAGTGGCTGCCGCACACCAACTCGCCGTACAGCCCGCTGCCCGGCGGGCACCTGGAGACCAGCCCGTCGGGCTGCGCCGAGCTCGTCGGCGCCCTCGACGACCTGGTGGAGCGCCGCCGCGGCACCCGGCCGGCCGACGGCGAGGACCCGGCGATGCCGCGGATCGTCGTCGTCGTCGAGAACGACGCCCCGGTCAGCCGCGCCCGGCTGGTGCAGCTGGCCGAGCGGGGCGGCCCCGCCGGCGTGCACGTGCTGTGGGTGGCGCCCTCGGTCGAGCGGCTGCCGGCGGCCTGCCGGGTGTTCGTCGACGTCCCGCCGCAGGGCCCGGCCGCGGCCGGCCTGCCCGACGCCGGCGAGCTGGTCACGCCGCTGGAGGTGGAGCCGGTGAGCGCCGAGCAGGCCGAGCTGCTCGGCCGGCGGCTGGCCCCGGTGGTGGACGTCGGCGCGCTGGTCGACGACGCCAGCGACCTGCCCGTGAGCGTGACCACCCTGTCGCTGACCGGGCCGGCGCTCGGCGCCTCGGCGGCCGCGGTGGCCGAGCGGTGGACCGAGACCGACTCGCTGCCGGTGCGCGAGGGCGACCCGGTCGTGCCGCGCCGCGCCCAGCTGACGCTGCGCGCGGTGGTCGGGCAGAGCGCCGGCTCGGCGATGCACCTGGACCTGCGCACCCAGGGCCCGCACGCGCTGGTCGGCGGCACGACCGGGTCGGGCAAGAGCGAGTTCCTGCAGACCTGGGTGCTGACCATGGCCGCGGCCTACTCGCCGGCCCGGGTGACGTTCCTGTTCGTGGACTACAAGGGCGGCTCGGCGTTCAAGGACTGCGTCGACCTGCCGCACTCGGTCGGCATGGTCACCGACCTGTCACCGCACCTGGTCCGGCGCGCGCTGACCAGCCTGAACGCCGAGCTGCGGCACCGCGAGGAGCTGCTCAACAGGCACGGCTACAAGGACCTCGCCGCCATGGAGAAGGCCGGCGTCCCCGGCTGCCCGCCGAGCCTGGTGATCGTCGTCGACGAGTTCGCCGCGCTCGTGCACGAGGTGCCCGAGTTCGTCGACGGCGTGGTCAACGTGGCCCAGCGCGGCCGCTCGCTGGGCCTGCACCTCATCCTCGCCACGCAGCGGCCGGCCGGCGTCATCAAGGACAACCTGCGGGCCAACACCAACCTGCGGGTCGCGCTGCGGATGGCCGACGAGGCCGACTCCGTCGACGTGCTGGGCACGCCGGTGGCCGCGGGGTTCGACCCCGAGCTGCCCGGGCGCGCGGTGGCCAAGACCGGGCCGGGCCGGCTGACCGTCTTCCAGTCCAGCTACTCCGGCGGCACCACGCCCGACGAGGCGCCGCCGCCGGAGGTGCAGGTCGACGAGCTGGCCTTCGGCCCCTCGGCCCGCTGGGAGCGGCCGCTGGTCGAGGAGGCCGGCGAGGAGGGGCCGGCGGACATGACCCGGATGGTCGCCACCATCACCGCGGCCACCCGGCACCTGGAGATCCCGGCGCCGCGCCGGCCGTGGCTGCCCGCCCTGGCCGAGGTGTACGACCTGGCCCGGATGCCCCGCGCCGACATGCGGGTGGACAGCCGGGTGGTGCTGGGCGTCGGCGACGTCCCCGAGCGGCAGGTGCAGCCGCCGGTCGCGTTCGAGCCCGACCGCGACGGCAACATGGCGGTCTTCGGCACCGGCGGCACCGGCAAGTCCGCGCTGCTGCGCACGGTGGCGGTCTCCGCCGGGCTGACGGTGCGCGGCGGCGCCTGCCAGGTGTACGCGCTGGACTTCGCCGGCGGTGCGCTGACGATGCTCGAGGAGCTGCCGCACGTGGGGGCGGTGGTCCTGGGGGACGACGGCGAGCGCGTGCTGCGCCTGCTGCGCACGCTGCGGGCGCTGATCGACGACCGGGCGCCGCGGTGGGCCGCCGTCCGCGCCGGCTCGCTCGGCGACTACCGGCGGCTGGCCGAGCGTCCCGACGAGCCACGCATCGTGCTGCTCGTTGACGGGCTCGCCGCCTTCCGGCAGGAGTACGAGTTCAGCCGGCGGAACAAGACGTGGGACCTGTTCACCGGCATCGCCGCGGAGGGACGCCAGTTCGGCGTGCACGTGGTCGTGTCCGCGGACCGGCCGGCCACGATGTCCTCTGCGCTGGGCTCGGCCATCCAGCGGCGGCTGGTGCTGCGGCTGGCCGACGACAACGACTACGCGCTGCTGGGCGTGCCGACCGACGTCCTCGGGGCCACCTCGCCGCCCGGCCGCGGCATGCTCGACGGCCAGGAGTGCCAGATCGCCGTGCTGGGCGGCTCCCGGTCGGTGGCCGACCAGGCCGCCGCGGTCTCCCGGTTCGCCGCGGCGCTGCGCGACGCGGGCGTGCAGGAGGCGCCGGAGGTCGGCCGGCTGCCCAGCCGGGTGCCGCTGTCGGCGCTGCCGGTGGCGGTCGACGACCTGCCGACCATCGGCGTGGACGACGAGGAGCTGACGCCGCTCGGGGTGGACCCGCGGGGTGCGTTCATGATCTCGGGGCCGTCCGGGTCCGGCCGGACGACGGCGCTGGTGACGCTCGCGCTGAGCGTCGCCCGCTGGCGGCCCGAGGCCCGGCTGGTCTACCTGGGCAACCCGCGGTCGGCGCTGCTGACGGCGGTGCCGTGGGCGGCGACGGCCACGGACGCCGAGGCGGTCGCCGCGCAGGCCAAGGACGTGCTCGCGCGGATCGAGGACGACCGCGCGCCCTTCCACCTCGTCGTCGTCGAGCGGATCGCCGACCTCAACGGCACGCCCGCCGAGGCGCAGGTCGCCGCGCTGGTCAACGCGCTGCGCACCCGCGGGCACGGCGTCGTCGGGGACGGCGAGACCGGCCAGCTGACCGGCTTCCAGGCGCCGATCCAGGCGCTGCGGGCCGAGCGGCGCGGGTTCGCGCTCCAGCCGGACGCCAACGACGGCAGCGTGCTGTGGCAGGCGCCGTTCGGGGCGCCGGTCCGCGCCGAGTTCCCGCCCGGCCGCGGCTTCCTGGTCGTGCGCGGGACGGTGCGCCGCGTGCAGCTCGCGGTGCCCGAGTGAGCGCCGCGGGGGCCACCCGGAAGGGCCATGGGGAGTCCTCCCCATCGACGCCCTGAGGCGACGCCACACAGACTTCGTCACGACGGCGGAGACGCCTGACAACCACCACGAGAGGGGAACAGATCATGACCATGAGCCACGGGATGAACGTCGGCGAGGTCCGTCAGCTCGGCACCCAGCTGCAGACCGAGGGCGGCCACATCCAGGAGATGGTCGGCCGCATCGAGGGCCTCGTCACCAACGCCGCGTGGGTCGGCCCGGACGCCGAGGCGTTCAAGGGCACCGAGTGGCCGACGATCAAGGCGGCCTTGGTCAACGCGGCCGACCAGCTGAACAACTTCGGCATCCGCGCGATCCAGAACGCCGACGCGCAGGAGCAGGTCAGCGCCGGCTGACGCCGCTGGTGGGAGGGCGGCCGCCCTGACCGGCGGCCGCCCTCCGCCCTGTCCTCGACGCACCCCGCAACGGAGACCACATGATCACTTCAGGGATGGACCTGGCGGAAGTCCGCCGCCTCGTCCTCGACCTCGGCCGCGAGGCCGACGCGCTGCAGTCGGCCATCGGCCGCGTCGAGGGGCTGGTCGCGCGCAGCACCTGGGTCGGCGCTGACAGCGACGACTTCCGCGGGTCCGGGTGGCCCAGCGCCCGCCAGTCGATGCAGCTGGCGGTGCAGGGCGTGCAGGACCTGGCGCGGCTCGTCCAGGGCAACGCCGACGCCCAGGAGCGCGTCTCCACCGACATCGCCGGGGGCGGCGTGGCCGGGGTGGCCGTCGGCGCCTCCGCGACGGCCGCGGCCGTCGCGGGCGGGGCGCTGAGCGCCGCGAGCCTCGGGCAGATGGCGAGCGTCGTCAGCGCCCTGGTGGCCGACGGCCGGCTCTCCGCCGAGGACGCGCCCGCGCTGCTCGCCGCCCTCGGCGCGCCCGGCGCCGCGGCCGCCCTGGCGCGGGTGCAGTCGCTGGTCGCGGCGATCCAGGACCCGCGGGTGCGGGCCAGCGTCGAGGCGAGCGTGGAGCGGGCCGTCAGCTGGAGCACCACCGGCGCCGGCCGGGCGGGCGGCGTCGACTACACCTACGACGTCCGCGCCGAGGCCTCGGTCCGCGCGGACGCCTCGGCCAGCGCCACCCTCGACAGCAACGGCCTGGCCCTCCAGGCCGAGGCGGGCGTCGTGGCCTCCGCCCGGGCCGAGGCCTCGGGCACCCTCGGCAACGACCTCCTCGGCGCCAAGGGCACGGCCTACGTCGAGGCCGAGGCCAGCGCGACGGCCAGCGCCGGCGCCCACATCGGCCCGGACGGCGTCACCGCCAACGCCGGCGTCGAGATCGGCGCGCACGTCGAGGCCGGGGCCAGCGGCAGCGTGCACCTGAGCGGCATCGAGGCCGGCGCCGAGGTCAAGGCCTACGCCGGTGTCACGTTCGAGGCCAACGCGGAGGTCGCCGCCTCCTGGGACGAGATCGGCGGCCACTTCGAGTTCGGCGGGGCGCTGGGCATCGGCGCGGGCGTGGAGTTCGACCTGAGCGTCAGCCCGAAGGACATCGCCGAGGACCTCGACCCCCGCAACTGGGACCTGCCCGAGGTCGACCTGAGCTTCTGGGACTGAGGACGAGATGACGCAGCAGCAGGAACGTGAGGACGTCGTCCGGGACGTCGTGGACGTCGGGGTCCGGATCCGCCTGGCCATCCCGCCGGGCTGGCGGGAGGCGCCGGTGGAGGGCACGGTGCTCGTCGTCGGCGGGCCCCTCGAGGACCGCCCGCACACGCTCGTGCCCTCCGTGCAGATCGGCATCCGCCGGGCGGAGAGCGCCGAGGCGGTGCGGCAGGCCGTCGGGGGAGTGGTCCGGGAGCTCGACGAGCCCGAGATCGCCTTCGAGGGCGCCGGCACCGGCCCCAGCGGCCACCCGGAGGCGGTGCTCGAGGTGGCCCACCGCAACAAGCTGACCCGGGCCACGCAGGTGTCGATGTTCCGGTCGATCCTCCTGCCCGACGACGGCCGGGCGGTGAGCGTCGTGGCCACGATCGGCGGCGGGGCGTCGCGGGAGGCCCGCGACGCGCTGCGGACCATCGTCCGGTCGGTCGCCGTCGGCCCGCTGCCGCCGGGGGTCACGGCGGACTGATCCCCGCCGCCGGGCCATCCGGACGCCGCGCGAGGCCCGGTACCCCTCCGGCGTCGTCGTGCTCTGCCCACACCGCTGGGCAGAGCAC